>CAZIXY010000069.1:0-12739 GCA_964543315.1 uncultured Desulfobacteraceae bacterium
AACTCAAGAACATTACCCCTTTAACCTTCCTACCTTCCACCAGACCAGAGTCGTTGATTTGAATTCGCCGGTGACCTTCTTTGTAGGAGAAAACGGCACGGGAAAATCGACTTTATTGGAGGCGATATCTTATAAAGGCGGCATCCATATGTGGCACTGTACTGAAGGAGTCCGCTTTGAGCTGAACCCCTATGAAAGTATGCTTTACCGATATGTAGCCTTGAAATGGATGAACGGTTCCGTGCCGGGCTCGTTTTTCTCAGGAGAGATGTTCAGGGATTTTTCCAGATTCCTGGATGACTGGGCGGCAAGGGATTCAGGCATTTTTGATTATTTCGGGGGAAAATCTTTATTGACCCAATCCCATGGCCAGGCCCTGATGTCTTTTTTTAAATCCCGTTACAAGAGAAAAGGTCTTTATCTCCTGGATGAACCCGAGACGGCCCTTTCCCCTAAAAGCCAGTTGGAGTTGCTTGAGGTAATACAAAAAATGAGCCGGACAGGACATGCACAATTTATAATCGCCACCCATTCCCCTATCCTGATGGCATGTCCCGGAGCGAGTATTTGCAGTTTCGACTGCGTGCCCGTAAAGCATATAGAATACCAGGAGACAGACCATTATCGGATCTACAGAGATTTCATCTTGGAAAGGGAAAAATAGTTTTAGGAATAGGTTTAGAAAATAGCTTTCCATATTTCATTAGAATAGATGGTGAGAGTTTTTTGAAAGGAATGTCTTTTTGATTTTTTAAATGAATCTTGCACTTCAGGGCAAGCCGGTGGACTACATTGACACGGGAACATGATCAACCAAGGCCATCAGGGAAGCCAGGATTCAGGGCCGAGACGTTTGCATCATCGCCTCGTCAGAAGACAAAAATTTTTCCTATATTCCAAAAGGTTTTCAGGTGTATAAGGATGCCGCCTACCTGCACATTACGTCAAACAATACCATCAAGGGGACTCAATGGGCCGAATTTCCCGCGGCGGGAAGTGTGCCGCTGATATGTGATATGTCCTCCGATATTATGAGCCGTCCCTTTGATGCCGGTCCTTTCGGCCTCATCTATGCCGGAGCACAGAAAAATATTGGCCCGGCGGGTACCGCATTAGCAGTTATACGCCGCGACATGCTCAAACGGGTTCCTAAGGACCTGCCTGCAATGCTGAAATACACCACGTTTGCCGAGAAAAACTCCATGTTCAACACGCCTTCCTGTTTCGTTATATACACCATCAACCTCGTCTTGAAGTGGCTGGAGGAGACTATCGGCGGATTGCATAAAATGGAGCAGATCAATAAGGAAAAGGCGGGTATCCTTTATTCGTACATAGACAAATCAGGTTTTTATCGGGCTACTGCTGCAGCCGATAGCCGTTCTATGATGAATGAGACTTTCAGGCTGCCCGATGATGATTTGGAATCCGCATTTATGGCGGATGCCCTTAATGAAGGCCTGGGGGGTCTAATGGGCCACCGTTCTGTAGGTGGATGCAGGGCTTCTATCTACAATGCCACAGACCTTGAGGCGGTAAACGTACTGAAAGATTTTATGGTAACCTTTGAGAAAAAAAACGGATGATTAAAAAGATCCGTATTATGTATTGAAAGAATTTTACCCGGATTTGGCCCCTCCCTTAGGATGTTCCATTTTTCCCTTGACATATTACCCAGGATGAAATTTGTAATATTTACAGTAGGTGGTGGAATGTCGCCATTGAGTTTGCCTTGCCAGGTGCAAGGCCGGTGGAAGTGCCCCATGAGATTGCAGAGATGAGGGGGAAGAATATCCGTTTGAGTTGACTATCAAATCAGGAGAGGCAAGCATGAAAATAAATAAGATAGATCATTTATGTATTGCCGTTAGGGACCTGAAAGCGGCAAAAAGGATCTGGGAACCCATGTTAGGAAAATCAGGCCCTGACGATACCTATATTGATGAGGCTGAAAAGATTCATGTGGCGAGATACATGTTAGGGGAAGTCGGGTTTGAGCTCATGGAATCCACTTCGCCGAACGGTGAGGTCGCCAGGTTTATTGAAAAGCACGGTGAAGGCTTCATGCTCGTAAGTTTCAATGTGGATAATACCCGGGAAGCCGTTGATGAATTGAAGCACAAAGATTATCCTTTTATTCCGGCCCCTAATGGGGAAATTGCACGGCCTTTCCGAGACTGTGAGTTCGCCTTCATATATCCAAAAAAAATGAACGGCGTTTTGACGGAATTGATAGATTACAAATGGGAAAAAGTGAATAAGTAGAAACTCCGGGAACGGGTTTGCCGAAATCGATTTCTGTTTTGATGACGAGCAGGCGGTACAAGAGGCGCACAGGTGCCTTCAGTATGACCTGGAACCGAGTTTTGCAACAGACTCAGGTTGTGGGAAAGCCTCCAAGGTTGAGTAACCACAGCAGGCTCATGTCCGTCCTTTCAATCTCCACCTCCTCCCATGAGTGATGCGTCACTGGGATCTGGAACAAGATCCGGCGAACTCAATCCACCAGCCTTAAATGGTTTTGATTTATGTTTCAGACCCCTGTACCGTTTGTGAAGGGGCAGACACATCCTGTCGTTTCTCCATAAATCCCTTCCCTGGTCGGACATGGTAACCGTGTTAACACCAACGCTGATTGCCGGATACCATTTTCTTAAAACAGGATCATACATCCTGTAACGATAAACGGATCTCCCGTCACCCAGATGCGTGGTATCCCTCTTAACTCTCCATCCTTCTTTATTCTCCCCTACAGTCTTGCTTGTCTGAAAGGTATACACTTTCGGGGGTCTCTATTAAGACAGCGCGGACATTCAAGATTTCGACTCCTCCCCCCTTATCGGGAACATCTGTCACAGGCATTTGCAAGATTTTTTATGCGTGTCGGCCTTCCTGTCCCTGTCGAAAAGAAGTGGTAACTCTAAATTCTCGCTCACGCGCCATTCAATTCTTAGTTGCCGCCTAATATATATGGAAACTGGGATAAAAGGAAAGATAATAAGGATGCTTCCTTGATAAAAAACTTTCTGCGGTTAGGCGGGAAAGGGCTCGCCCTAAGGCAAGCCCTGAATTAGAGGTTACTTCTTTCTGACAGACTGTCTTTTAGTACCGCCCATGTTCTTGACAGTACCAGAGACATTTTGCCGCCTCATCTCAGCTGCCGCATCCTTCATAAGATGCTGGGGAACCTGCAAAACCTTTCGAGTCCTGCCGCTGGATTTCAACCGTCTAATAGACGCCGGTAGACTTGAGCGATTTCGCTCTATCTGTGTAGCGGTCTTTGATGTTGCTGAGTCCAGCCGTCCACCCCTGACACGAACCTCTGTCTTGCCAGGGGCCTTTCCCTTGGCCCTCTTGTGACTTTGAGATTCAGGCATTCTACAACCCTCCTTTCCTCGGCAAGATTTAAAGAATACCGAGGAATCACGGAGGGTTAATCTGGCATAGAGAAAAGGTTTGACATATTAAAGCCTTTCTACTAATAGACCAGTTACTCTAGAGTACCGTATTAGTCGGTATTCTTTAGCCAAAGCCCTAACCGCTGCAACGGTTGGGGCTTTTTATTCCCAACCAGGGAATAAACTTGATAATGAATATATAAAGCAAAAAAACCAAATATCTAAAATCGAAACAAATCAAAAGTATTCAATTTATCATCCGCATTTGGTAAAGCCGCAGAAATGGCAGGTCATGCATCCTTCTTCAAAACTGATCGTCTGGCCGCATTCAGGACAGGTTTCCCCCAAAAGACTCTTTTCATGCTTTCGCCCCATTTTGTGGGCCTTGTTTTTCACATACCTTTTCTCGAGCACGCGGCTGATAGCATCCGGTATGGAGAGCACCAGTCCATCCTTCTGAAATACAGGATGCTCCCCACCAATGCCTTTTAACTGTTCCACAACCGTATCAACCTCCACCCCGGACCGAAGGGCAAGAGAAACCAGGCGACCAATAGCCTCTGTCTTTGCAGTTGTGGATCTCCCTGACTTCCCGATAGTTGCGAATACCTCAAACGGCCTCCCCTCATATTCGGTAACCGTAACATAAAGGTTCCCCATTCCGGTCACCATTTTGGTGGTAAAACCCTCCAAGGTTTCGGGCCTTTCTTTGACCGCGGCCATAAAGACATCTTCATGAGCACCTTCCTCAGCAAACGAAAGCACCTGATTTTCCTTGCTCCCATCCCTGTAAATGGTAACCCCTTTGCAGCCCAGCTCATAGGCCAGATCATAGACCTTCCGCACATCCTCCACCTTGGATTCCCGCGGCAGGTTTACCGTCTTTGAAACCGCATTATCCGTGTGCTTCTGGAAGGCCGCCTGCATGCGAATATGCCATTCGGGCGTTACATCATGGGCTGTTACAAAGACCTCTTTGACATCCTCCGGTATTCCCTCAACATCCGCGATGCTTCCTTCCTTAGCAATGGTGTCCATCAGTTCGCGGCTATAGAAACCCCTTTCTTTCGCTACTTTTTCAAAATAGGGATTAACCTCCAAAAGCTCGTCATTATCCATAACATGTCTAACAAAACTCAGGGCGAATAACGGCTCAATACCGCTGGAGCACCCGGCTATAATACTCAATGTGCCGGTGGGAGCAATGGTTGTGGTGGTCGCATTCCTGTACGAGCACCCATCCCGGTCTTTGAAAATGCTCTTGTCAAAGTTTGCAAAAACGCCTCTCTCTTCGGCCAGAGATTCGGATGCCTCATGAGACTCTTTCTCAATAAAACCCATCACCTCTTCGGCTATTTCAAGGGCCCTTTCCGAGTTATACGGCACTCTCAGCTGATACAGCATGTCCGCAAATCCCATAACGCCGAGCCCGATTTTACGGTTTCCCTTCACCATTCTATCAATTTCCGGCAAAGGGTATTTTGACACATCTATGGTGTCATCCAAAAAACGAACCGTCTGCCCGACAATCTCCTTCAGGCCCTCATAATCGACAGCAGGCCCTTCCTCATCTGCAATCACGTATTTGGCCAAATTGATTGACCCGAGGTTGCATGCTTCCAGCGGAAGCAACGGCTGTTCACCGCAGGGATTTGTACTTTCTATTTCACCCAAATAGGGAGTGGGATTATCCCTGTTAATCCTGTCAAGGAAGATGATGCCGGGGTCTCCGTTTTCCCATGCCTGTTTCACTAAAGACCCATACACCTTCGCGCTGTTTAATTCTCCAACTCTCTTTTCGTCCCTGGGATCTACCAGTTCATAGGCTGTTTCATTCTTCATGGCTTCCATGAAGGCGTCCGTGACGGCAACCGATATGTTAAAGTTATTCAGTTCTTTATTCTCCTTTTTACAAAATATGAACTCCTCGATGTCCGGATGATCCACCCTCAAAATGGCCATATTGGCCCCCCGGCGCGTGCCGCCCTGCTTTACCTGCTCGGTGGCCGTGTTAAAGATCTTCATAAAAGAGACCGGTCCCGACGCAACCCCTCCGGTAGTACCGACTCGGCTTCTTTTTGGTCTCAGGCGACTGAAAGAAAACCCGGTTCCTCCTCCTGACTTATGTATCAGCGCTGCATTTTTCAGTGCATCAAAGATCCCCTCCATACTGTCTTCAACAGGAAGAACAAAGCAGGCTGCCAGCTGACCCAACTTGCGTCCGGCATTCATGAGGGTAGGGGAATTGGGTAGGAATTTGAAATCCGTCATCATCTCATAGAAGACCTCTTCCATTTTCTCAACGCGAGAGTCATCCCCGTAGTTTTCCTCCGCCTTTGCAATATGATGGGCCACTCTTCTGAACATGTCCTCAGGTTTCTCTACGGCCCGGCCACGACTATCCTTCTTAAGGTACCTCCTCTCCAGAACCCTCTTGGCGTTTTCGGAAAGAACCAAACCGCTCTTTACGAAAATGGATCTGTTCAGGCGAACAGGTGAGGTCTTGGTAAGACCGTATTCCAGCATCTTGGCCTCAATAATCTTCTCGATAACCGGCATGGTGATGGTCTGGAGCTCCATCTTGCCAATCTCTTCACGCAAAAATCGGCTGATGTCCATGGCCTGGTCGGCATTAATGGGGTTTTCCCTGACCAAAAGATCAGAAAAGCGGTGATCATCCCACCTGTAGGAGGCTAAATCAAAGCTGCCCTCTTCTGTGACCAAAATTTTTCCCTTTTGACCCATGGACATTCTCCTTAAAAATAGCTAAGCAGTGATTGATGGAATTTTTTCTGTGGTTTTTGTTAATATAAATTGTTTATTAATTAAATGACAACAGCGGCACTTTCTTATTGCTGCCGGAAGCGTAAGTGGAATTCGACCTTTAAGGTAATAGTTTTCATCAGGAACAAAAATCCCGACGGAGGTATCATTCAACAGGATGTGGCCCTGTTTTATAGCTTTATTTAGCGGCCGGACTTCGATAACATGTCATTTAAAAAAGGACATGTCGAATGCCACAAGTATAATATTTTAGATACAATATATTGTATGTCAAGGAAAATCAGCCCAATATCTAAGACTATCATAAGGAAGGAGGACTAATCCTTTGAAAACCTTTATGAAAAAAAACTTTTGCTATAAAACGGCACTTTTCGTCCTTTCCCTGTTGGCCTGTGTGCTGTTTGCCACTTACTATGTCCCTGACGCCGCTGCACTCTCTGTGACCGATGGTGCCCGGAGATTCACCCTGAAAAACGGATTTACCGCAATCCTTAAGGAAAACCACGCAGCACCTGTTGTATCCATACAGGTATGGGTAAAAACAGGGAGTGCCAATGAGACGGATAAGGAAGCCGGGATAACCCACCTTATTGAACACATGATCTTTAAGGGAACGCCCACCAAAAAGACGGGGGAAATCGCCAGAACAATTGAGGCATCCGGTGGACACATCAACGCCTATACCTCCCTTGACCGAACAGTTTACTATGTGGAAATTGCCAGCTCGCATTTCCATACGGGCCTGGACGTCCTGCTTGATGCAGTACAACATTCCCTTTTTGACCCATCGGAACTTAAAAAGGAAAAAGAAGTCGTCATGGAGGAATACAGAAGGTCCTTGGATGTCCCGGACAGGCGCCTTTCAAAATACATGATGGAACTTTGCTATAAAAAACATCCTTACAGAAGACCCATTATCGGATATGAAGAAACAATCCGTTCCTTTGACCGGCGGGCAATCCTTAATTACATGGACAAATGGTATACCCCCGGCAATATGGTATTAGTTGCCGTAGGTGACTTTGATGGGAATCAGGCCCTTAAAAAAATCAGGGGGCTTGTCGAAAATTTCCCAAAAAGGACCGGGAAATATCCGGCGAGACCAAAGGAACCAAAACAGACCTCCCTTAGAAAACTCATCCGAAATGAAGATGTCGAACAGGTCTATTTAGATATGTGCTGGCACATACCGGATTTAACCCATGACCACATGCCAGCCCTTGATCTTATTGAAATTATCCTGGGACACGGTGAGAGTTCCAGGCTTTATAGCCGCATAAAGATGCAACAAAGCCTGGTACACAATATAGACGCAGGTGCTTACGCCTTGGCCGATCCCGGTATTTTTTCGATTGATGCCACTTTGACTCCCGAAAATCTGAAAAGCGCCCTCAACGCCATTGAGGGCGAAGTTGACAGGATTATCCGGGAGCCTTTCCCTGCCTCGGACCTTAAAAAAGCAAAGGCAATAGCGGAAGCTGATTTTGTCTTCGCCATGGAAAACATGTCCGGGCAGGCCAGGATTCTGGCCTTCTTTGAGACCATGACCGGTGACATGTACCACGCTGATCAACATCTGGCACGATTGAAACGCGTTACTGCGAACGATATCAGGCGTGTGGCCGGCACCTATTTCAGGCCGAAAAACCTTTCCATAGGAATCCTGTCACCCAAGGAATCGGATATTACGCTATCCGAAAATCAGATCAGAGACATCTTTACAAAGACGCGCAGCCCGACATTTCTTAAAAAGGAAGAAAGCCAAGAATCAGAAATAAATCCTTCGAAAACAACCCTTGATAACGGCCTAAGGCTCATTGTTAAGGAGAACCACGCCCTACCGGTGGTATCTGTCTGGGCTGTCTTTCTTGGAGGAGTTCGCCTCGAGGAACCCCGGCCTTGGGGTATCTCCGGATTTGTGTCCAGGATGCTTACCCGTGGCACAAGCACGAGGACGGCCGCTCAAATTGCCTCGACCGTTGACTCCTGGGCAGGCAATCTCTCAGGTTTTTCAGGAAGGAACAGCTTCGGAGTTTCAGCCGAGTTCTTGAGCAAGGACCTTTATCCGGGTCTCGAGCTGCTTTCCGATGTCTTACTCAATCCCGCATTCCCGGAACCTGAAATAGAGAAGATAAGGAAGGATATACTGGCTGATATCAGAGCAAAAAAGGATCGCCCAACGGCTCAACTCTTCGAGCTTTTCAACAAAACACTTTTTAAAACCCATCCTTACGGGCATCCGCGGACGGGAACGGAAAAAAGTATTGGTGCTATCAAAAGATCGGATCTGATAAATTGGTACCGGTCTCACGGTGTGCCTTCAAACTTTGTCTTGGCAGTAGCCGGTGACGTCCACAAGGACCAGCTTGTCCCGCATGTCAAAGCCCTGTTTGGCAACCTTGTTGCCCCTTCCGGGCCACCTCCCGAGATTCGACCCGAACCACCATTAAAGGGAATGAGAAAGGCCCATCTGGAAATACCGAAGGCCCAAGTCCATCTTGTTGTAGGATATCTGGGAGCCAGCCTTAAAAGCACGTATAATGCACCCATGGCCCTGCTTGAAACGGCCCTTTCAGGTCAAGGAGGTAGGCTTTTTTTTGAGCTCAGGGATAAACGCAGTCTCGCATACACGGTAACGGCTTTTCGCAGGCCCGGCTTAGAAACAGGCACTTTTGGCGTTTACATGGCATGTGATCCTTCCAAGCTGGCCGCCGCCAAAGACGGCATTTTCACGGAACTCGAAAAGGTACGAAAGGAAGGCCTGACGGAAAAAGAGCTGGAAGGAGCAAAAAAATATCTGCTGGGCAATCTTAAAATCGGGCTCCAGACCAACGACAGTCAGGCAATGCGTATGGCTCTTGATGAACTCTACGGTCTGGGATACGGCTATCTTAAACAGTATATCAGGGATATTGAGTCGGTCACCCTTAATGACATTAAACAGGCTGCAAAAAAAATAATTCTGCCTAAAAAATTCGTGTTTGTCACAATAGGGCCCGAACCGAAAAGATAAGACTTAAATTGTATGAAACAAATGATCAAGATATACAATCCATGGAGCAGAAAATGACAGTTATCCACGGCTTCGAGCTGATAAACGAAAAAACCATTACGGAATTAAAAACCCTGGCCAGGTTCTATCGCCATCAAAAAACCGGTGCAGAGCTTCTGTCCCTTATAAACGATGACGAAAACAAGGTGTTCGGCATTACATTCCGAACTCCCCCCACGGACTCAACCGGGGTGGCTCACATTCTGGAGCACTCCGTGCTCTGCGGCTCCCGAAAATATCCGGTCAAAGAGCCCTTTGTCGAGCTGTTAAAAGGATCCCTCAATACCTTTTTAAATGCCTTTACCTACCCCGATAAAACCTGCTACCCGGTGGCAAGCCAGAATCACAAAGATTTTTACAACCTAATTGACGTCTATATGGATGCCGTATTTTACCCTCGTCTTACCCCCTTCGTCTTTCAGCAGGAGGGCTGGCACTTTGAATTGGAAAAGGAAACCAGTCCCCTCATCTATAAGGGTGTGGTTTTCAACGAGATGAAAGGCGCTTACTCTTCACCAGAGAATATTCTTGCCGAATATTCACTTCAATCCCTTTTCCCGGATAATTCTTACGGCTTTGACTCAGGCGGTGACCCCAAACAGATACCCAATCTCACCTTCGAGCAATTTGAGGCCTTTCATAAAAGCTACTACCATCCGTCCAACTCCCGTATCTATTTCTATGGAGACGACGATCCTGAAGAGCGACTGAAGCTCATGAACGGATTTCTAAAAGATTTCGAACATATGGACGTGAATTCAGCAATCCTGCTGCAGCCCTCCTTTGATGGTCCAAGGCGAATGGTCAGGTCATTTATTGTGGGAGATGAGGCCGGGGAAAAACCAAAAAGGGGCATGTTTACTCTCAACTGGGTCCTCGCTGAGACCGGGGATGTTCAAACAAATTTTGCGTTGCGTATTGTCGAGTATATCCTTTTAGGCATGCCGGCATCTCCACTTCGGAAGGCATTGATTGACTCAGGATTGGGTGAGGATATCGCAGGTGAAGGACTTGTGACGGAATTACGCCAGATTTATTTCTCCACGGGTCTTAGGGGCATTGACGCGGATAATGCATCACGAATAGAAGGCCTTATTAAGGATACCCTAGAAACCCTTGTGCGCAAAGGGATCGATCCTCGAACCATAGAAGCTTCGCTGAACACTATCGAATTTCGTTTACGAGAAAACAATACCGGAAACTTTCCGCGGGGTCTTTCACTTATGCTGCGTTCTCTAACGACCTGGCTCTATGATAGAGATCCCCTGGCCCTGCTCGGATTTGAAGCGCCCCTGGCCTCCATAAAATCCCAAGTCAAATCCAATCGCTCTTTCTTTGAAGAGATAGTTGACTCTCTCTTTCTAAACAACCTCCACTGCTCTGCTCTGATCCTAAAGCCGGATACCGCCCTACGGGAAAAAGAAGAGGCTGATGAAAAAAGGCGGTTGTCCAGGGCCCGCTCGGACATGAGTTCGAGTCAAGTTGAAAGTGTTATTTCAGATACCCACGAGTTAATGCGCCTGCAAAAAAAGCCCGATCCTCCCGAAGCCCTTGACACAATACCTGTCCTGAAAATCGCTGATCTTGAAAGAGAAAACAAAACGATCCCGCTGACCCGCCTCCGACGAAAGGGACCAACCATACTATTTCACGATCTTTTCACAAACGGTATTACCTACCTTGACATAGGTTTTGACCTGCATAACCTGCCGATTAACTACTTACAATACCTGCCTCTTTTCGGACGTGCCCTCGTTGAAATCGGCACTGAAAAAGAGGATTTCGTCACCCTGACACAACGTATAAGCCAAAAAACAGGCGGGATACATTCACATGTTTTCACTTCACCCGTTAAAAATACGGAAAGAAGTGCCGCGTGGCTCTTTCTGCACGGCAAAGCAATGCTGAACCAGACGGATGAGTTGGCCCGTATTCTCAGAGATGTTCTCCTCACTGTTAGATTGGATAACCAGAAAAGGTTCCGGCAGATGTTGTTGGAAGAAAAGGCTAGGATAGAACAAAGTCTTATCCCGAGCGGTCATCAGTTTGTCAACCTGCGGCTCCGTTCCCACTTCGGCGAGGCCCACTGGGCCTCAGAACAAATGGGAGGCATAACCTATGTCTTTTTCTTAAGGAAACTCATTCGTGCTGTTGAAAATAACTGGTCTGAGGTGCTTGCCGCTCTCGAGGAAATACTTCGCATACTGGTCAACCGTAACGCCATGGTTTTTAACATAACTCTGGATTATGATAATTGGCCCGGTATCGAGAACACCGTTAACGACTTAGGAAATGCCTTGCCTGAAAAAGATGTCGTTGAATCCGATTGGTTTCCCGAAGTCTCAGACGCTTTTGAAGGAATGACCATTCCCTCCAAAGTCAATTATGTGGGCAGAGGCGCTAATCTTTTCGACTTTGGATATCAATTCCATGGCTCTTCCCTGGTTATTACCCGGTATTTACGCAACTCATGGCTGTGGGAACAGGTCCGGGTACGGGGTGGCGCCTATGGGGCCTTTTGCCTATTCGACCGTAATTCGGGGGTGCTGTCCTTTGTCTCCTATAGGGATCCCAATATCCTTAAAACACTGAAGGCATTTGATCAAACAGGCTCGTTTCTGTCAGGCAAAAATCTGGGGGAAAAAGAACTCACCAAGGGCATCATCGGTGCCATAGGAGACTTGGATGCCTACATGCTGCCAGACACCAAAGGATACACTTCCATGCTTCGACATCTGACCGGCGATACCGAAGAGGACCGGCAGCAGATGCGGGATGAAATACTGTCAACAAAAATCGCCGATTTTAGAGCATTCGCCGATTTACTTGAAAAAGTAAAAAATGAATGGATAGTAAAAATCCTCGGATCACCAAGTGCCATTGAGACAGCACTGAAGCATCTTCCTGAAGGTACAAATGTGCTTAAGGTTCTTTAACTAAGCGCAAAAAAGGTTGGATTGTTTCACTGTTTTGTGCATATATACAATTTTGTCTAACAAACGTGCTGTTTGATTTTTAAATATCTGTCGGCAATTTATGATAGAGGTGCAGCGATATGACAAAAAAAGAGACAATGAATGCCTTTTTGGGTGAAAATACCGAGTTCGAAGGAGAGTTAAAATTTCATGGAACAATTCGCATAGACGGGCATTTTAAAGGGGATATCTCAGCTGTTGGAACCCTTATTATTGGTAAATCGGGGAAAGTAGAAGCAAACGTTCACGTTTCCTCAATCGTACTTAATGGAGAACTCCACGGCAATATCTTAGCCGATGAAAGGGTGGAGATTCATGCCCCCGGAAAGGTTTATGGGGATATAAAGGCCCCTGTAGTTGTGATACACGAAGGAGTGCTGTTTGAGGGGAACTGCCAGACACTGCAGGGAGAAGACATTGATGAAGGCCTATTGACTGTTGTCACATCAAATAAGCAGGAATAACGACATCCAGCTTCTTGTCGGTACAATAAACAAATTTACCACCGACAGGGATATGTACTTTTAGTT
>CAZIXY010000070.1:0-12723 GCA_964543315.1 uncultured Desulfobacteraceae bacterium
TGTGACCCATTATCTGACCCTGGTATACTGGATCGTAGTGGTCCTTGGCCATTACGGGCACCTAAACATCCTTGTGAGCCTTGGACCTTATGTTCTTTTGTGTTTCTATCTGGCGCTATACCCGGCCTTTTTTTCCGGTATAACAACCTGGCTCATGGGTTCGCGTTTCTTTCTGCTGTTTATGGCAAGCGTTTGGGTCGGCCTTGAATATATAAGGACAAAACTCCTTACGGGTTTTCCCTGGTGCCTTTTGGGATACACACAATACGAACATTTGCATTTCATACAGATAGCAGACCTCTGTGGAGTCTATGGCATTTCCTTTCTCATTATTCTTTTAAACGGGCTCCTATATCATCTCCTTTTCAGCCGTCACGTTAAAATCAGAGGCGCTCTGAGGTGGGAATTTCTCAGCGTTCTGCTCTTAGTAGCCGGTACTTTTGCATACGGATATTACTGTCTGAAGGCTGACAGGGCTGAGAAGGAACCTCTGCGAATGGTCAATGTGGCCGTTGTTCAGGCCAATATTGACCAATCGCTCAAATGGGAGCCTGCTTACCAAAACAAGACTATAGAAACCTATCTCAGATTAACCCGCGAAGCCTATGACTTCAAGCCTGACCTGATTGTATGGCCCGAGACATCGGTGCCCTTTTTTTTCCAGAGCGATGTTGAGTTTGCCCCGAAGATCCTTGCACTTGCACGGGAATCGAACTCATCCATTATGTTCGGCAGCCCTGCCTATAAGCGCATGCAAGGAAAAAACAAATACTATAACCGTGCCTATTTAATCACCTCCGCCGACCAGCCGTTTCAGTATTATGACAAGGTAAAGCTGGTACCTTTCGGCGAATATGTCCCCCTTAAGAAATATTTATTTTTCGTCAGTCGGCTGGTTCCCGCGGCCGGCGACTTTGAGTCGGGAAATAGAATAGCACCTTTGAATGGTAAACGTTTTCTGCCGGGCATTCTGATATGCTTTGAAGCAATTTTTCCCGAACTCGCAGGTACGCAGACAAGAAGGGGGGCCAACATTCTTGTCAATCTTACAAACGATGCCTGGTTCGGAAAAACGAGCGCCCCGTATCAGCATCTTAGTATGGCTGTATTCCGCGCCGTAGAAAACAGGAGACCGATGATACGTGCGGCGAATACCGGATTCAGCGCTTTTATTGGGTCCGATGGCAGAATTATTAAATCGAGTTCTCTCTTTAAGGAAGAAGTTTTAAAGGCTTCTGTTGGCATATCCAATTCTCCCCTGACGTTTTATGCTCGTTTCGGAGATCTGTTTGCCTTCTCACTTCTCGCTATCTCCTTAATTGGAATGCTGTCACTTCTGTGGTTCAAAGGGGTTGTACGCAGGTGACATTCGCCTATAGAGTTTTTTCAGTTGACTGTGGACTACTTTGATTTATTTTTATTATTGCATTCAAGATTGTTTATACAGGATTCAGGGAGTCATTATTTGGGTGTTGGTTTAGTAAAAGCAGGTGCGTAAATAATGCACGGGGCCCTCATCTGGCATGAACGATATGATTTGACAATTGTCATAAGTCAACTTAAAAAGACCTTTTACAGACATAAGCCATATTGAACAGGAGGATTAAAATGAACCAGGAACTCATGGAAAAAATCGACCATATTGCTCACCAGCTTCATGACCTGCGAGGTCATCTTTGACCTGGATAAAAAACAGAAAGAGCTTGAAAAAATTGAAAAAATAATGTCAAAAGCCGATTTCTGGCAGAAGGCTCAGGAAGAAATTTCTCGGATAAGTCAGCAACGCGCTTCGCTGGAGGAAAAGATCGACAAGTGGCAAAATCTTCGCAAAGATACCGATGATGCACGAATCCTGGCTGAAATGGCCGTTGAGGAGGATGACAAGGCCACTCTGGAGGAAGTGGAAAATGACATAAATCGTCTTCAGAAGGAGATCAAAGGGCTCGAATTTCGCATCCTCTTAGGCGACCCCGATGACGGGCGAAATGCAATTGTGGCCATTAACGCCGGAGCCGGGGGCACAGAGGCCCAGGACTGGGTAGAAATGCTCTTCAGGATGTACACCCGGTGGAGCGAAGATAAGGGCATGCAACTCAAGGTGATAGATTATCTCCCCGGAGATGAAGCCGGCCTTAAGAACGTTACATTCACAATAGTCGGTAAATACGCCTACGGATATCTGAAGTCAGAGCATGGTATTCATCGCATGGTCAGAATTTCGCCCTTTGATGCGACCGGAAGGAGACACACCTCTTTCGCATCTGTCTCCGTCCTTCCCGAGGTGGATACGGATATAAAAATCGAAATTGATGAAAAAGACCTTCGTATTGATACATATAGAGCCAGCGGACCCGGTGGCCAACATGTCAACAAGACAAGTTCCGCTGTCAGAATCACCCATCTGCCAACAGGAACAGTCGCGCAGTGTCAAAACGAAAAATCTCAGCATCGCAATAGGGAAATGGCCATGAAAGTATTGAAGGCCAAGCTCTATGAGGCTGAGAAAGGAAAACAGGAACAGAAAAAACAGCAGGAGCATCAATCCCAAAAAGAGATTGCATGGGGGAGCCAGATAAGGTCTTACGTGTTCAATCCGTATAGGATGGCCAAGGATCACCGGACCAACGCGGAGATAGGCGATGTCGAAAGGGTCATTGATGGAGATATTGATCTGTTCATTGATTCATATCTGAGGATGAAGAAGTAAAGAGGGCACAAGAAGAGTGCCATGCCGAGGCTTGAACAACATTGGGCCTTTAAAACATTTTAAATCCCGCCGGATACATGCGGGTTGGGCCATGGCTCTCTCGCAACCGGCTAATTATGAAAGGCGAGGTTATGAGGCTCTTCGAAAGGACGCATCTTCCGGATAAAACTCCCTCTGGCTTGTATCGCGGCCCGAGTCGCGGGCTGCCCTGCAACGGCCCAATGGTATCCACTACCCTTCGTTACGGCAGGCTGCAGGGAGGACCGCTTACCACTGCAGGAGTAGATGCAGCCTGGAGAAGAGCGCCAGGCCGAGCCTTGACCAGTAGCGCCAATCAAAACAGCTCCCCATCAGGGGCAGGGCTTGAATGCCAGGTAAACTTCCCTCTCATTATCCGCCCGTATAAGCACGATCGATACTCTTGATATATTCGGTAATGCCCTTCACAATACCATCCGCTATTTTTTCCTGATACCCTTTACTGAGCAATCTTTTCCGTTCCGTAGCATTGGTTATAAAACCCGTCTCCACAAGGATAGCCGGCATCTGGGCACCTATCAGCACATAGAAAGGCGCCTGTTTTACTCCCAGATCCTTGATCTTGCTGTACCCCCTACTAGTCTGGGATATCATTCCTTTTTGTACCTCATGAGCCAGTCGGCTTGATTCATGTATCTTTGTGTTCAACATAAGGTCGTTGAGAATCGTCTGCAGATCACTGATGTTCTTTTCAGACGTAGCATTTTCCCTTGCCGCCACCAGCACGGCCCTTCTATCGGTTGCCATGTTCAGGAAATATGTCTCCAGCCCCCGAATTTTTTTACTCCTGTGGGCATTGATATGCAGGGAAATAAACAGATCGGCCTTTTTCATGTTCGCGACAGCCGTTCTCCGCTCGAGCGGGACAAAAACATCACCGGTTCTTGTAAGCAGAACTTCACATCCGATTTCTTTTTCTATTTTCTTTGAGAGAATCCTGGCGATGCTCAAAACAATATTTTTTTCCTTGATGCCCCCGCTCGCAAAACAGCCTGGATCTTTGCCACCGTGACCGGGGTCAATCACGATTCTTTTGACATTCAGGCCCAACTGCCTGGCAAGTGATACGGTTCGATCCGGAACTTTGGACTTCCTAACCCCTTTCCTCGCAGGCCGTTTTTTCGTGGCCGGTTCGGTTTTTTCTTCGGCAACCTTCCCTGCCTGCCTCCTGACATCCACCACGATACGGAAAGGATCATGAAGATGAAAAACCTTGTACCCTTCAATACTTTCTATATCCAGGACAACCCTCACCGTATCTTTGGTGTGCTGACCGGCCCTAGCCATCTGGAGCAGCCCATCCTTGATCGCGATTGGTCTGTCAATCTGCGAAGTCACGTGGGCTTTGTCGAGATCCAGATAAATTCTGCGCGGTTTTTTATGGCCTGGATCCGCCTTAAGCAGGTGATGCTCATATTTCACGGGCGCTGTCAGATCAACCACTACCCGGGTATAGGTAGGAGTCGACCAATACCTGATATCCTCCACGGGAGTCAATCCGGATGCCAAGGCAAGTCTTTTTTTCTTTGTCCCATCATCACCCTTTTTGTTCAGGGTTACGGCAAGCTTGTCCAGCATCTTCCTGGCCCTGTCTTTCATATCGCCCGATGGGAACATTATGTCCACTTTTAAAAATTCAACATATGCCTGAGTATAATCTTTCTTATATGTTTTATAAATTTCACCTATTCGATATTGGGCATCATCCGCCAGGCGGTGGTCCTTGTATCCGTCCACCAGTTGCCTGTACATTCCGATCGCCTCATCCAGATCCTTTGATCTCCCGGAGTACTTATAAAGAGCATTATAAAGCCCGCCCGAACGATACAGTGCCCAAGCGGCCTGATCACTCTCGGGGTAGCGGGAATAAACTTTTTTATAAGCACGGAGACATCTATCCCAGTTGCACCGATATTTTTTCTTTCGCTCCGATTTGGATAGCTCATTTCGGCACAGCCGTGCACTCTTCAGCAGTTCTGCCGGCTTTCTGGATCCTTCTTCCGGGGCTTCATGTTTTTTTATGGTACAGGATAGCCTGGCGAACATCTTCCTGGCCCTCGGCAGCATGTCACCCGAAGGGAACTTCCTTTCAACCTCGAAAAATTCTTTGCAGGCCCTGGCTTTGTCCTTTTTTTGTTCATAAAAAATCTTGCCGATCAGATACTGGCCATCGTCTGCCAGGCGATGGTCCTCATATTCTTCCACCAATATGCGAAATAGGCTGACGGCCTTATCAAGATCCGTTGATTTCACAGAGTATTTGTAAAGCTCCGTGTAGAGCCTGCCGGACTGATATAGCGCCCAGGGGGCTTCGCTACTCTGGGGATAGCGCGAGTAAATTTTTTCATAAGAGCGGAGACATCTATCCCAGTTGTGTCGATATTTTTTCTTCTTCGCCGATTTGTGGAGGGCCTTTCGGCACTCGTCCGCCTCCTTGAGAAGCCTTGCCGTCTCACCGGAAGCCGGACAAGGGGCTTCAGAAACACACAACAAAAATGGGGCAAGAAAAATTACCGTTAAAATAGTCCTCAGCTTTTTTCTCATTCTTGTAGAACCAGATGATATTTTTTTTCGTATTCCGTTTTCACTTTTCTACGTCCAGATGCTCCTTTAATTTGTTGAGCTCTATTAGTGCTTCCAGAGGGGTCATGGAGGAAATATCCAGCCCCCTGATCCATTCAATCAGTTTTCTATCGGAGGAACCGAAAAGGCCGAGCTGGACGATGTCCCCATCGTCCTTTTCCGGTGAAGTCCGCGCAAGTCGAGGCCTTCCAATCTCATCAAGTTCGGCTCTTTCCATATTGTTCAGGATCTCTTTTGCCCTTATGATAACCCTCTCGGGCAAACCCGCAATCTGAGCCACCTGAATACCATAACTCCTGCTTGTGCCTCCCGGGACAATCTTCCTCAAAAAGATTATCTGATCATTCCACTCCCTGACCGCTATATTGAAGTTTTTGGCCCTCTGCTTGGTAGCCACCAGTTCAGTGAGTTCGTGATAATGTGTGGCAAAAAGTGTCCTTATACCCTTTCCTTCCATGTCATGCAAGGACTCCGCCACGGCCCATGCGATGCTCAAGCCGTCATACGTGCTTGTGCCGCGCCCGATTTCATCCAGAATGACCAGACTCCTTGGTGTCGCATGCCTCAGGATATTGGCGGTTTCATTCATTTCCACCATAAATGTGCTTTGCCCTCTGGTCAAATCATCTGAAGCGCCAACCCTTGTAAATATGCGATCCACAATACCTATTGTCGCCTTTGAGGCGGGAACGAAGCCCCCCATCTGTGCCATCAACACTGTAAGGGCGGTCTGCCTGAGGATGGTGGACTTGCCTGCCATATTCGGTCCGGTGATAATCAGCATCTGCTGTTCCCGGGAATCAAGACGAATGTCGTTGGGCACAAAATCTTCATCCTTCACAGTCTGTTCTATAACGGGATGCCTTCCATCCTCAATGTCTATGCCTGTGCCGTCGTTTACTTCAGGACAGGTGTAATTATTTTTTTCGGCAGCCTCCGCCAGGCCGGAAATAACATCGATTTTTGCTATAAGTTCGGCGGTTTCCTTAATGCGCCGATTTTCAGAGGCTATCCTGTTGCGCAACCCATCAAAAATCTCAAATTCCAGTTCCACCCGTTTCTCTTCCGCACCCAGCACCTGCTCTTCCATTGTCTTTAAGGATTCAGTGATATAACGCTCCCCGTTAACCAGCGTCTGCTTTCTGATATAGTCCTTCGGCACAAGATGCAGGTTCGCCTTAGAGACCTCTATATAATATCCAAAGACCTTATTGAATCCCACCTTCAGGCTCGATATCCCGCTTCTTTTCTGTTCCGAAGCCGCAAACTCAGCCATCCAGCTCTTTCCATCCCGACTGAGGGAGATAAGACCGTCCAGTTCTTCATTATACCCCTCCCTGATAATGCCGCCATCTTTGATAGACACCGGTGGGTCTTCACAAATGCATTCATCGATCCAGACACCAATATCCTGGAGGGTATCCAACCTTGATGCGATCTCCGACAGAAGTTCGCTTGTTGAACCAGTCAACCTCTTCTTAATAATCGGAAGTCTTAATACGGAGGATTTAAGGGATATGAGATCTCTTGCGTTGGCCCTTCCCAGGGCAATGCGCCCGTTTAATCGCTCAATATCATAGATGTCTTCCAGTTCCTTTCTGATCTCCTCCTTTAAAACAGGGTCGTCTTTGAAACAGGCAACTGCCGCCAGTCGCTTCCGGATAGGATCAACGTTAATGATGGGATATGTGATCCATTTTTTCAGGAGCCTGCTGCCCATAGGGGTCACGGTTTTATCAAGGATCTGAAACAACGAGCCCTTTAGAGACTGCCGGCGCATGGTTTTTAAGAGCTCCAAGTGGGAGCAGGTGGATTCATCAAGAAACATGAAATCGCCGATGCGGTAGCTTATTATTTCCCTGATATGGGCGGGAAAACCTTTTTGGGTATCCTTGAGATAATTGACAAGCGCCCCCGCGGCAATTATTCCTTGCTCCATATCCTGGCACCCGAACGCGTCTAAGGACCTGACCCCCAATTGCATTTTGAGCGCTTTTTCCGCTGCCCTGGGTGCGAAAAAGTCTTTTCCCAACTCCTCCAGTCGGTATTTTGACAGACCCTTTTGCCCTGACAAATACCCATCCTCAGAGATCAAGAGTTCGGCCGGTTCTATCCTTCCCAGCTCATCCAAAAGTTCTCCAAATGAGCCAACCTCCGTGACCTTGAATTCCCCGGTCGACACATCCAGGTGAGCCAATCCGTATTTCTCATCCCCCGCTGCTCCGTGTTGAGAAATATTGCGGGCAAAAGCTCCGGATACCGCCGCCATGTAAAGATTGGTTCTATCATCAACATCACGTTCATCCACGATCGAACCGGGAGTCACAACCCTTACGATTTCTCTTTTTACAATTCCTTTGCTCGATTTGGGGTCTTCAGCCTGCTCACAGATGGCCACCTTCCTACCACTGTCCACAAGCCTTGCGACATAAGTCTTTGATGAATGATGGGGAACACCACACATGGGGACCTTCTCCCCATTGTACGTTCCACGGCTTGTTAGGGTAATTCCAAGAATTCTGGCCGCGGTGCGCGCGTCGTCAAAAAACATCTCGTAGAAATCACCCATGCGGAAAAATAAAATGGCATCAGGGTATTCGCCCTTGATGCCCATATACTGTCTGAGCATGGGTGTCAGTGATGCCATACTATCCCTCTTCTATGCCTCCGGTTAATCTGGGCAAAGGCCTCTCAGGTCAAGGCGTTGGTGCTGGTTGGATTCCGAAAGAATCAATTAAACCGATTGTATCCCAACTCCGGCACTGTGGACATTGCCACTGTAGTTCGTTTGCCTGGAATCCGCATTGGGAACACTGGAATTCCAAATAGGGCACATCCAAATGCTCTATCAATTCCTTGTAATCCATTAATGCTTCATTGTCTCTTCCATGATTGAGAAGTATCTCCCCTTTGAATTTCCTGGCCTTCAAAAAATACGGATCGAATTCCAGTGCACTGGCAAGCTCTTTCAGTGCGCCTTCAATGTCATTTTTGTTGTAAAGATAGCGGGCCAGTGCCACGTGGGTAAAGGCATCGGAATTTGATTTCGCACATTCCTTTAAAAATTCCTCAACGGGCTTCAAATCCTCCATCCTCGCATAGGCTCCTTCAAGGCGCCGATAGGCAAGAAATGTAAACTGCGGGGCAACTCGAGCAACCCTTTTCCATGTTGAAATAGCCTTTTTGTATTCCTTTTTGCTAAAGTAAAGATCGCCCAAATGAAGGTAGGCGTCAATACATCCCTTGTAAGTTGAAATCGCTTTTACAAAATAGGAGTCAGCCTTCCCCAGGTTCCCCTCCTGCTGGTAAACCTTTGCCAGCTCAACAAGATGATGCGCCAGGATGTGCCTGTTGTCACCTCCGGACAATTGAGAAATCCTTTTTCGTGTCCGGTACGCATTCTCCCAATCCCTCGACTCCTCGTAAATCTTTTCAATCTCGATATGAGTCTGCACGTTTTCCGGATCCTTTTGTGCAACCTTTAAAAAGGTTTCCAGGGCCCGGTTAAGAAAACCACCCTTGCGGTAATCCAGGCCCAGATCAAAGAGGGCCCTGATCTTTAGTTGTTCAGCAATGTTTGGTCTTAGGATAATATTCTGGCGGATCCTGATAGCCCTGTCTATATCGCCTTTTGAACGGTAAAGGTTGCCAAGGGCCATGTAGGTTTCTACTGTATCCGAGTTAACCTGTACTGACTTGGTAAATTCTTCGATAGCATGGTCGTGATCATTGGAAAGAATATAATGTATCCCCTTGAAAAAGGCGGCATCTCCCTTGTCGGGGATTGATTTGGCACCCTCATTTCTGCTGTGCCGTCTCCACACGCCTATAACCAACCCAAGCCCAAACGCAATAACAGCGTATAAAAGAAGCTGAAGGTTTCCTGTCTCAAGGAACAATTGCCAAAGAGATGCCCACACTGAACTTCTCCTCTATTCATATTTGCTAAATGCTTCCGGTAAAACACCTTTGGGGTCGCACCAAGTCCTTTGAGAAGCAGGAGATCTCATATTGTGCCGGCAGTTTAATCCGTGTCTATGTTTTCTGATGTTACGGGCAGATTCCTCAAAGAATTTAGCTCCTTGTCTTTTTCCTTGGCCTCATTCACAAGGGCCTTTATCCGCTTCTTGAGACGGAAACGCTCTGCCATGCCATAAGATCCCGAAAATATAACGCCGATAAAAAAGGTAATAATGGCCACTAAAGAAAGAGGTATCCCCGGGGTTTCACCGTCCCAAAACATGAAATCCGCCCTAAAATTTACTTTTGTTGCCAAGGCCTCATAGTTCTGAACAACTATAATAACGACAACCAATAAAACCAACAGAACAAGGATCCATCTTACATGTTTCATCAATCACCTCCGCGTCCGGATTTGAGTTAAAGCCTTTGAAAATGGGGCAGGAGTTTGCGATAGGTCTCCTCTATATGTTCGGGAATCACCCTCACGTCCCCAAAGACGGCCATGTAATTTGTATCGCCGTTCCATCGGGGTACAATGTGAAAATGCACGTGTTCCTCCACGCCCGCCCCTGCAACTCTGCCAAGGTTCAATCCCACGTTAAAACCCTCGGGATTCATTTCTTTCTTCAAAATCCCGATTGCCCTGCGAACCGTAATCAAAAGATCCAAAACCTCCTCTTCGGTAAGAAAATCCAAATCCGGTCCATGTCTGACAGGTGCCACCAGCAGGTGCCCGTTTATATACGGAAAACGGTTCATCACGACCATGCTTCGTGGCCCCACATACAAAATCAACCTTGCTTCATCCCTGCTTCGATCGTCCCCCGGGCAAAATATACATTCGCCCGCTTCCTGATCGCTTAGAATATATTCCATTCTCCATGGAGCCCAAAGTACCTTCATAGCTTTTCCTTATACCCTGATTATTTCACCATGAATCGTATCGCCCAGTTCTAAAATACCTATGGTATGTATACCATTGGAGCTGAAACCTGTCGCCGTGCCCGGGTTGAAGATCAGTACACCGTCCTTTACATGATTGACCGCATGGTGGGAATGCCCATAAACAATGATATCGACGTCCCTAAATTCGGGCCTGATGCGTCCCTCCAGACCCACTGATGAACCCCATCCATGCGTCATCCCAAGGCGATACGGCCCCAGCTCGATAATCTTTTTGGCGGGAAGAAACTCCTTGACCTCAACAGGGTCCATGTTTCCATGCACACCGTGGAAGTCTTTTCTGTTCAGAAAATCCACGACATCTGTTGATACATGGTCGCCCGCATGCAAAAGCAAGTCCTTGTCGGCCAAATAATTATCGTAAATTTCCCTGAACTCCCTGGTCACCCTGTGGAGGTGTGTATCCGAAAGGACCCCAATCTTTATTTTCATAACCGGATAGCCGCCCGCCCAAATAAATAATCGGATTTTATTCGGGAAGTATACCAAGCTCATTAGAAAAGACAAGCCATAATGTGCCGGTTCTTTAAAATCCACCGTCATGTTTGAAGAGGTTAAAACATACGGCATATTTTTGATATTGCCTTGATAACGGATCGGGCTCCTTCAAAATCAATTGACTGCAAGGGCTCTCTTTTGTATTTAAAAGGATAAACATGTTCATAGTAAAATAATACATATTTAGCCGGAAAAATAAGGTGAGACAATGCCCATCTATGAATTCTATTGCCCTGAATGCAACACGATTTTCAATTTTTTCTCCAGGTCCGTGAATACTGAAAAAAAACCTATGTGTCCAAAATGTCAAAAAACCAGGCTTGAGAGACGTATGTCGGTCTTTTCCACTTCTCGAAACAGGGGTGAGGAAGAAGATATTTCCGTTCCTGATCTTGATGAAACCAAGATGGAAAAGGCCATGTCTCTCCTTGCAAAAGAGGCCGAAAATGTGAATGAAGAGGACCCTCGGCAGGCCGCCGACCTGATGCGCAAATTGACGGATATGACCGGTCTGCGCCTGGGCCCCGGTATGGAGGAAGCCCTTGCAAGAATGGAGGCCGGAGAAGATCCCGAAAAGATTGAAGCTGAAATGGGCGACATCCTCGAGGGAGAAGACCCCTTTGACCTCAAGAAAAAATCAATGAAAACCGAAAAATATCAACCACCTGAAGTGGATGAAAAACTCTATGATCTGTGACTCCGCCCACCTGTGGCCTCAGTGTAAACCAGTCAGGAATTTAACTTTAGGCACATTAGATCACTTTAATCTATTTTAGGCACTTTTCTTTATAGCTCCACCAGTTTAATATCTCCCCACGTGGCCATTCTGTCATCCACAATAAGAATGCCGCCAATAACGCCTTTAATCTTGCTTGACCACGCACCGACCTTTTCAAGATCCGCCTTACGCCTGACCATGTTACCTACGGCGGTTGCAGCACCGTCCGCGAGAGCCCCTGAAGATGAAAGGATACAGGCCGCGTCCGCAATGCCCATACTCAGTGAATGGCCCACCGTAGCGGATGAAGTACAAACGCCCACAGGCATCTGCCGTTCGGGAATCAGCAAACCGAATCTTTCGTTGAGAGGCGAGTTCCCGGCAAGGATCGCCACCGTCACCGGCCGGGCAGCCCTGATAAAGACATCACCCCCGTTTTCGACAATCACCTGTCCCGTGAACTCCCTCAGCCCATCCGCCACATACTGGGCAATAGCTCCCGCCACGGACGCCATGGGACCGACCCCAAGGTCTCTTGTCACCGTAATCATCTCCTTTACCATGGAAGGCGCATAAGGATCCTCCAGCCAGGGCATAAGCGAGGTAGAAAACTCAGGACGAGCGCTGATATAAGATTCAAGCTGCCGCCTGCAATCAAACACCAGATCCCGGGTTTCCTTTTCGAGTACTGCCTCGGCGCTAACCCAGAGATCGGTCTGTTTAACCGCTACATGAAAAGAGACCAGATCATGGGCACGGACCCTTTTTCTGTATGTACGCTTTTCGTTTTCCTCAATACGCAACCCCCGACCTCCTTCCCCAGTGGAGTTGTCCTTTTTCCACCGCTCCATTCTACTAGGAAAACCATAATCCACAAGTCAAAACAAGATTTTAGATACGATATTAGAACTATACAACAGCTTTTGGGGCATTCCGATCTCAGGACTACGATGATATACACTCATGTGGCTACTAAAAATAGACTAGCCTGAGTTTACTACTTATTGAATCAAGGCGTTGTTAATTTCCCGTAAACCATTTAACATCAACAACTTACCTGAGCAGCTAACGTATTACCCTACCAATAGCACATTCCCAAACAGCAGAAAATCCAAAATAGATGGGCAATTAGGCCGTTTTCCCTTGACTTTCTAGTGTGTATGTATTACCCTGCCTGATAAAAATCGCTCAGAAGGTAATCATGGCTTCAATCACCAAGAAGATCAAGAAAGGCCGCCCATATTACTACGCC
>CAZIXY010000071.1:0-12704 GCA_964543315.1 uncultured Desulfobacteraceae bacterium
GAACAACTTACACGCTATACTATTGAGAAGGGTTCCATAGCGGTGGACGGAATCAGTTTGACCATTAATCGCTGCGAAGATAATTTCTTCGAGGTGAACGTCATTCCCCAGACCGGAATGCAGACCACAATTCTGAAAAAAAAGGTCGGAGATCTGGTCAATATCGAAACGGATTTGATAGGAAAATACGTGGAAAAGTTTTTTTTACGAGAAAAATCGACCCGAAAAGACAAAACAGGTTCGGGTATAGACATGGAAATGCTTATCGAAAAAGGATTCGGTGATTAATATGCCAATATCAGATGTAGATGAAGTTTTGAAAGATCTAAAAGACGGCAGGATGATAATCCTTGTGGATAATGAGGACAGGGAAAACGAGGGAGATCTGACCATAGCGGCCGAGAAAATCACTCCTGAGGCCGTTAATTTCATGGCCAAATACGGTCGTGGCCTTATCTGTCTGGCCCTTAACCATGAAATCGTGGAACAGCTGAAGCTCACTCCCATGGTTTATGACAATCGCTCCCCATACAAGACAGCCTTTACGGCATCTATTGAAGCAAGGCACGGAGTGACGACCGGCATATCGGCGGCAGACAGGGCGCATACAATTTTAACAGCGGTGGCCGATGAGGCCCGGCCGGAAGATCTTGTTCAGCCGGGGCATGTTTTTCCCTTAAGAGCCAGAAGGGGAGGGGTATTGTTCAGGACCGGGCAGACCGAGGGATCCGTTGACCTGGCCCGACTTGCAGGTCTCAAGCCCGCCGCGGTTATCTGCGAAGTTATGAAAGATGACGGCACAATGGCCCGTATGCCTGATCTGGAGGTTTTTGCGGAAAAGCATGGTCTGAAGATCGCTACGGTGGCGGACGTCATTGCCTACAGGATGCGGAAAGAGTCTTTTGTCCATATGGCGGCGGAGACTGTCCTGCCGACTCCTATTGGTGAGTTCAGGGCCATTGCCTTTGTAAACGATATCGATGACTATGAGCACCTGGCACTCGTTAAAGGAGAGATCGATCCTGAAAAAGAAGTCATGGTTCGGGTACATTCGGAATGCCTAACGGGCGATGTGTTCGGTTCCTATCGGTGTGACTGCGGCGAGCAACTTAAAAGGGCCATGAAAATGGTTCAGGATGAGGGCCACGGAGTCATCCTCTATCTGCAGCAGGAAGGGAGGGGCATCGGTCTCGCAAACAAGCTTAAGGCTTATGCTCTTCAAGACAAGGGTTTTGATACGGTTGAGGCCAATGAGGAATTGGGTTTTGATCCGGATTTGAGGGATTACGGGGTAGGGGCACAGATTCTGGTTGCCCTTGGTGTCCGAAAAATGCGGTTGATTACCAACAACCCAAAAAAAATTGTCGGGCTCGAAGGCTACGGTTTGGAGGTAGTCGGAAGGGTTCCCATTGAGATTAAGCCCAGGCCGGAAAATCGGAAATATCTATTGACCAAGTGTCAGAAACTGGGTCACATCATGGATATAATGGAGGAATGATCTGAAATATAAATTCGGATTATGGGATTGGGGTTTGAGCACGATTCGGTATTCCGACTTGGAAAAGGGGGTGGATATGCCCAGGATAGTGGAAGGCCGGTTATCGGCGGAGGGTTTTCGGTTCGCAATAATAGTAAGTAGATTCAATGATTTTATCAGTTCCAGGCTTGTTGATGGGGCCATGGATGCCCTTAACAGGCACGGGGCCAGTGAGGAAAAGATTTCAGTAGTCAAAGTGCCCGGGGCCTTTGAGATTCCCCTTGTGGCAAAAAAGTTGGCCGGAAGCGATCAGTTTGACGCCCTCATATGCCTTGGTGCCGTCATAAGGGGTGGGACGCCGCATTTTGACTATGTGGCCGCAGAAGTCTCCAAGGGGATCGCGAGCGTCTCTTTGGAAAGCAAGGTTCCGGTCACATTCGGGGTCCTGACAACGGATAACCTGGAACAGGCAATTGAAAGGGCGGGAAGCAAATCGGGAAACAAAGGCTATGAGGCGGCAGTGGCGGCCATGGAACTGGTCAATTTGTTCAAGGAATTGGAATAGCCTGGATTGATAGCCGGCGCCGCCTAAAAATGAGTCGTTTTCGAGCATGCTTGGCATAAAAGGAACTTATAAAATCATAAGAGATGGGTAGAAGAAGAAAAGCCCGAGAGCTTGCGGTTCAGGTTCTCTTTAATCTGGAGTTTAGTTCCGATTCGCCGGCTTATGTTTTTGATCTGATCTGTGAGATGTTCCATTCCGGAAAGGCGATCAGGTCTTTTTCAAAAGAACTGGTGCTTGGGGTCTGTAGGAACAGGGACGATCTGGACGAACTGATCGGGAATGCATCAAAGAACTGGCGATTGGACAGGATGTCCCGCCTTGATAAGTGTATACTGAGACTGGCCGCTTTCGAAATATTGTTTATGGATGATATCCCGCCGAAAGTATCCATCGATGAGGCAGTCGAAATAGGAAAAAGGTTCGGAAGTGACGGGTCCGGCGGTTTTATAAATGGTGTGCTGGACAATATCTACAACAAACTGGTAGAAAAAGGCCGATTGAAAAATCGGGAATCAGGCAAATAGGTCCTTTGGAGCCCTATGAGTGCTGAAGATCGGCGATGTTTGGAAGGAACATTTTAAGATGAAATACGAACCTCGGAAAGTTGAAGCCAAATGGGCAGCCTACTGGGAAAAAGAGAAACTGTTTAAGGCCGTTGAAGATCCATCTAAGGAGAAATATTATCTTTTGGAAATGTTTCCATATCCTTCTGGAAAAATCCATATGGGCCACGTGCGGAATTATACAATCGGTGACGTGGTTGCGAGATACAAGCGGATGTGCGGAAAAAACGTGCTTCACCCCATGGGCTGGGACGCGTTTGGGATGCCGGCGGAGAATGCCGCAATAGAGAACAACAGTCATCCCGCTAAGTGGACTTATGGAAATATTGAAGCCATGAAAGTCCAGCTCAAGAGAATGGGTTTCAGCTATGACTGGGATCGTGAACTGGCAACATGTGATCCCGAGTATTATCGATGGGAGCAGTTGGTCTTTTTAAAGATGTATGAGAAAGGCCTGGCCTACAAAAAGAGGACACACGTAAACTGGTGTGAAAAATGTCAGAGCGTCCTTGCCAACGAGCAGGTGGAAAATGGCTGTTGCTGGCGCCATACGGACCAGGAAGTAACCATCAAAGAGATGGACAGCTGGTTTTTAAAGATAACGGATTATGCCGAGGAAATTCTGGCCTATTCCGACAGGCTCCCGGGATGGCCCGAGAGGGTTCTGTCAATGCAGAAGAACTGGATAGGAAAGAGCTACGGCGCAATTATTCGTTTTCCCCTTGTTGATTCCGATGAGGTTATAGAGGTTTTCACAACAAGGCAGGACACGGTTTTTGGCGCGACCTTTCTCTGTTTTGCACCTGAACACCCTATGGTGAAGGAAATGGTCCAAGGCCTTCCCCAGGAGAAAGATGTCCTGGAATTCATAGAACACACCCTGAAGATGGACAGCTATGTGCGGACGGCGGAATTTACCGCAAAAGAGGGTATTTTTACCGGCAGATACTGTCTGAATCCTGTGACGGATGAAAAGATACCGATTTTTGTGGCCAATTTTGTACTTTTTGACTATGGAACAGGCGCCATTATGGCGGTGCCCACCCATGATCAGAGAGATTTCGAATTTGCCAAAAAATATGACCTGAAACTGCGGGTCGTTATAAAGCCCCCTGATCGGGATCTCAGAGAAGATGAGATGACCGAGGCATATGTGGATGAAGGGATTTTGGTGAATTCAGGTCCTTTCGACGGTCAGCGCAACCTTGAGGCCCTTGACAGTATCGCCGAATTCCTTGAGTCGAAAGGCTCGGGATATAAGACAACCAATTTCAGACTCAGGGATTGGGGCATTTCAAGGCAACGTTACTGGGGGACGCCCATACCGATAATAATATGCGATAAGTGCGGAACGGTTCCGGTTCCGGAGGAGGACCTGCCGGTGGTCCTGCCCCTGGACCTGGACATGAGACCGAATGGGGGTTCTCCCCTGCCTTTTGAGAGTTCTTTCTATGAGACGACCTGTCCCAAGTGCGGGGGAAAGGCAAGGCGAGAGACGGACACCATGGACACCTTTGTGGAATCTTCCTGGTATTTCGATAGGTATGCGTGTCCCGACTATGATCAGGGACCGCTCGATCCAGAAAGGGTGGATTACTGGATGCCCGTTGACCAGTATATCGGGGGTATCGAACATGCCATACTTCACCTGCTTTATTCGCGTTTTTATACCAGGGTGATGAGAGACTTCGGACACCTGAAGATAAGCGAACCTTTCACAAATCTTTTGACCCAGGGGATGGTGTGCAAGGAGACCCAGGAGTGTCCAAAGCACGGCTACCTTTACCCGCACCAGGTAAAGGAAGGGCGCTGTATTCAGTGTCAGTCGGAAATAATCACCGGCAATACCGTAAAGATGTCCAAATCAAAAAGAAATGTTGTCGACCCGGAGGACCTGATAGAAAGATATGGCGCAGATACGGTCCGTATGTTCTGTCTGTTTGCCTCCCCGCCTGAAAAGGATCTGGAATGGAACGACCAGGGTGTAGAGGGATCGTATCGCTTTCTGAATCGAGTCTGGAGGTTTGTCCACGATCATATCGATGACATCCGCCGATATTCAGTTTACGATGGAAAGGATGAAATCCCGGAATGCCTAAAGGCTCTGCACAGGAAGACCCACCAGACTATCAAGAAGGTAACGGACGATATCGAAAACCGCTTTCATTTCAATACGGCCATTTCCGCGGTTATGGAACTCGTAAATGAGACCGGTCAATTCATAAACGAAATGTCTGAAACAGATGAAAAAGCATGGTCCGTGGTACGGGAGGCAGTGGAAGCCGCCGTCGTATTGCTCTCACCGGTGGTACCACACATTACAGACGAGTTATGGAATATTCTGGGTCATGATAAGAGCCTGCTCAGAATGCCCTGGCCCGCCTATCGTAAGGATGCCCTGGAGGAAGAAAATATCCTTGTTGTGCTTCAGGTAAACGGGAAGGTAAGGAGCAGGATTGAGGTTCCTTCGACCTGCAGTCAAAAAGAAATAGAGAGAAAGGCACTCGCAGATGAACGGGTTCTGAAGTTCGTTAACGCGAAGCCCGTTAAAAAGGTCATAGTGGTTAAAAATAAGCTGGTTAATGTCGTTGTTTGAGATATGAACCTTTGGCGGTCAGAAGTCCGTTCGCTTTTCCGATAATAAGGTTAATTATCAAAAACCAATTGAGGACCTTATCAGTGGTTCAGTTTGCTAAGCCATTTTGGGTTTTTTTTGTTTGCTGGTTCGTAACTTTATGCCTCGGAGGTATCCCTGGTTGTGGTTACCATCTTAAACCCAGCGGTGATTTGAGCCTGGTACAGTATCAGAGCTTGGCCATTCCAGTGATGAAAAGCTCCTCTTCTTTATTGGGATTTGAGGGTGATTTTACGAGAGTCATACGTGAGGAGATGGCAGGTCATACAAAGGTCCCTTTGGTATCGAAAAATGAGGCTGAGGCCGTCTTGACAGGGAAGGTTTATGAGATAAGGTCAAACCCTCTGAGTTATGATATTGCCAGAAGTAATGTTCAGGGCAAAATCGTGACCTATGAAGTCACCAGCAGTCGCCGAATAAAAATTAAACTGGATGTCAGCCTTGTTGACAGGAAAACGGGTAAGGTAATATGGGCGGATCAGACTATGGAAGAGAAGGCGACCTTTGCGGTAAGTGATGATCCTATGTTCACCCGTTACAATCAAAGAAAGGCAATCCGGCAAATGGCCAGACGCCTGGCCAAGAGAATCTACATGAAGACCTTCGAAAGGTTCTGATGACAGGGGATATAACTCCTGAATATGTTTTGGGACAACTGGAAAAGGGACAACTGTTTCCTTTCTATCTTTTTTATGGGCAAAGTGAGTTCCGAGTTGAAATGGTTTTGACCCGGATACGTGAATCGTATATTCCGGAAGAGGCAAGAGATTTCAACCTGCACATTTATTATGGTGCCAAGCAGGATCAGGGAGAAAGGGCAAACCTGGCAGACATCCTTGATACGGCCCAATCCCACCCTTTTTTGTCGCAACGCCGACTGATTATTGTTCGAAGGACTGAAAATTTTTTGGACACGGACCTCGAACGGTTTATTTCCTACTTTGATGACCCTCTTGAAACAACCTGCCTGGTATTCGTATCATCCAAGCCTGATTTCAGAAAAAAATTTTATCGTAAGATCAGGGATTCGGGTCGAGCGGTCAATTTTAGGAAGCTGTATGAAAATCAGCTGGTACCATGGGTCAAAAAAACGGCGGAGGAACTGGGATTCAGCATGGAAACTCAGGCCTGTGATTATCTTATAGAGATTGTAGGGAACCGTTTAATGGACCTTTACTCGGAACTTGAAAAGCTTTATCTTCGTTACGGAAAAAAGACCGTTGGTGTGGATGAGGTTAAGGAAATTGCCGTTTACAGCCGCTTATATACTGTTTTTGAACTGATGGACCACATATCCCTAAGACGACCGGTTCAATCTTTGTTGTCTTTGAATCGTTACCTGGAAGAAGAAGACAGAAACGCCCATCTCAGATTTATAGGAATGTTGAATCGCCAGATTGGCTTGTTGTGGAAGACCAAGTCATTTCTGAAAGCCGGTGGAAAAAAGACGGATCTGTCCCGACAACTTCGGGTGCAGCCTTTTATAGCATCCAAACTTGCCAAGCAGTACAAGAAGTGGAGCCTGGACGACCTTGAGCGAGCATTGAAGCACCTTCACCATGTGGATGGGCTCCTTAAATCAGATGCATACGAGCATCTGATTTTAGAAAACCTGGTTTTGTCTCTATGTAAGCCGGTTCGTTCTAAGCTAATAGATGACAGGTAGCCTTGTGAAGGGCTGTAGTAAGCGGGATGTTATCGGCTTTGGGCTATGAGGCGTTAGCTGACCTGTTGACCTGATGTGCCAGACGGGAAATGGCTCGAGCGGCTTTTTTCTTATGGATGACACCCTTGGAAGCGGTTTTTTGAATAATTGAAACAGCCTTGGGGAAGCTGTCTTTTGCCTTATCCTCTGATTTGTCCGACACAGCGGCCCTGACTTCCTTGACAGCTTTTTTGACCCGGGTCTTGTAACTCTTGTTTCTTATTCTTTTAATCTCGTTTTGTCTCGCCCTCTTAAGGGCTGATGGATGGTTCGCCAAATTTTGACCTCCTGAATAGCCAGAGTAAGTTTGACTACATACAGCAGATTTATTTTGTATGTCAAGGATTTTCTGTGCAACGTACAGTTTTGCCAACATCTGAGAAAAAAAATGTCAGCCGGGCAGCAGGGGTTGTCGGGTTTTTTACATTTCTGAGCCGTATACTGGGCCTTGTCCGGGATATGGTTATAGCCAATTTTTTCGGCTCCGGCATGGCGGCGGACGCCTTTTTCGTGGCGTTTCGTATTCCCAACCTTCTCAGGCGCCTTTTCGCGGAAGGCACACTTACCATCGCCTTTATCCCCGTTTTTACTGAGTATCTCAGCACAAAAAGCAAGAAAGAGGCGTTTGAACTTGCCAGGGTCGTATTGACTCTTCTTACCATCATCCTCACGGTCATTACGATTCTCGGAGTGCTGTTTTCACCATGGATCGTGAGGATTCAGGCATTTGGCTTCGGCGGTTCCGGTATCAAGTACGATCTGACAGTCCTGCTAACCCGCATTACATTTCCCTACATTTTTTTTGTAAGCCTTGTGGCCTTTTTTATGGGGGTCCTAAATTCTCTAAGACGTTTTGCGGCACCGGCCGCAGCGCCCATCTTTTTGAACGTAGGCATCATAGGGGCCGCATACCTTATTTCACCGGGGCTTCCCGATCCTATTGTGGGGATTGCCGTAGGAGTCCTGATCGGTGGCTTCCTACAGGTTGCGCTCCAGTTGCCATGGATTTTTAGAGAGGGTTTTCTGCTATTCCCCCTCTGGAAACCGGCCCATCCGGCCGTAAAAAGGATCGGAATCCTGATGCTTCCCGCGGTCTTTGGATCCGCCGTATACCAGGTCAACCAGTTTATAGGAACACTTCTCGCGTCTTTTTTGGCCGAGGGCAGTGTTTCCTGGCTTTACTACGCCGATCGTCTTGTTCAATTTCCTTTGGGAGTTTTTGCTATTGCCATAAGCACCGCGGCCCTTCCCTCACTGTCAACCCAGGCGGCCAAAAAGGATCTTGATCAATTTAAGGACACATTAGGTCATGCCCTCCGACTGGTTTTTTTTGTCACACTGCCTTCAATGGTGGGATTGCTTGTACTCGGAGGCCCTATAATTCAATTGCTTCTTGAAAGGGGAGCATTCAACACAGTATCAACGCGAATGACAAATTATGCCCTCGTTTTTTATGCTGTTGGCCTATGGGCCTTTTCAGGAATAAGAGTGATGGTTTCCGGTTTTTACGCGCTTCAGGACACAAAGACACCGGTAAAAATCGCAGTTGTGGCAGTGGTGGTCAACCTTGTTTTGAGCCTGTGCCTTGCGTTTCTGACTCCTTTAAGACACGGCGGTCTTGCACTTGCTTTGTCTTTGGCTTCGTCACTCCAGTTTTGCCTTCTGGTTTATTTTTTAAAGAAAAAGATCCGAATGAGTGATCTGGGAAATGTTTTGATATCCGCAGTGAAGAGTGCCTTTGCAGCACTGGTCATGGGATTCGCAGTTTACTTTTCTCATATTCTTTGGCTGAAATGGGATTCAGGTGCCGGTCTGTGGAGGATGATAGCGAGTCTTACGGGACTCATCGTGATAGGCATGTTTGTCTTTTTTGCCGTAGCAAAGATCCTGGGTTGCCGTGAATTAACATCTATCTGGGAAGTTTTTCTTCCAATGTTGAGGAAAGAAGGCAGAAGGAATGATTGAGACCGTTACCGCCGTTTCCACCCGCTTTGTGGTCCATGTTTAGGTATTCAGGAGGTGGAATCAGGAACAGAAGATGTGTCGGCCTCTTTTTGACGAGCTACTCGTATACCCTCATCTACATCAACAAGCATGAGTAGAGTTCCACCGGCAATGAAAAAGACGATCACGGACAGTATGCTCAAACGGCTGCCACCACTTATCTGGCTGACCAGCCCGAAAATCAGGGGGCCGAAGATACCCGCGAATTTGGCACTTGTGCTGAAAAAGCCGAAAAACTCCGCTGAGTTGTGTTTGGGCACCATGACGCCGTAAAGTGATCGGCTGAGTGCCTGACTGCCACCCTGTACCGTTCCAACCATAAAGGCGAGAATGTAGAAATGGATTGCCGTCTGCATGTAGTACCCCCCGATGCTGATGAGGGCGTAGACTCCTATAGCAAGCAGAATAGAAGGCTTTGTCCCCATTCGTCTTGCCAGCTTGCCAAACAGAAACGAAAATGGAATTCCCACAAACTGGGTTATGATGAGAGCCATAATCATATCCGGCATCCGAATGCCTATTTCATCGCCGTAGGCTGTCGCCATTTTGATTATTGTGCCGATACCGTCGTTGTATATCCAGAAAGCCGCCAGGAAGATAAGCAATTGCTTGTATCGTTTGATTTCTTTGAAGGTTGCAGATAGGTTTGCGAATCCATCATATACGGGATTGACCGATGCGTCGTTTTTTTTTATTAATGGGGGCTCTGGAACGTGACGGAAGAAAGGAAGAGAGAACACGGCCCACCAGACCGCCACGCTTAGAAACGAGGCCCGTAGCGCGAACCCTGTGCCCGGCATACCGAAAACTCCGGGCTTCAAAATCCACAGCACATTGATGACCAGAAGAATCCCGCCACCAACATAGCCCATGGCGTAGCCTTTGGTAGAAATTTGATCAATGTCGTCCTTTTTCGCTATGTGGGGGAGCATGGACTCGTAAAAGACATTGGCCCCTGCAAAACCTATGTTGCCCATTATAAAAAGGGTGGAAGCCAAAAGCCATGTGTCCGTGTCTATGAACAAAAAGGCTGTCGTCGAAAGGATACCCGTCCAGGCAAAAAACGCCACATACAGCTTTTTGCCTCCCGTGGAATCGGAAACGGCACCCAGCGCCGGAGCAATAAGGGCAATGACCATTAATGCAATGGAGGTTGTGTACCCCCAATACGCGGTTGCGCTGCCTTCAGAGAATCCTGCTCTTATTACAAGCGATCTGTAGAAGGGGGGAAAAATGGCCGCCATAATAGTTGTGGCAAAGGCGGAATTTGCCCAGTCATACATGCACCAGGCGTTTATCGTCTTTTTATCCATTATGACTCCGGCAAACAGGTAAAAAACTTACGGCCGATGCCTCTTGTAAAAACTCAAGACGGATCTGATATACTCTTCGGGTTGATCTTCATAGGTATTGTGGCCGCAATTTGGAAGGACGGCAAGCTCTCCCAAAGAGAGACAACGGTAAAATGCGATGGCCTGTTCAACATCAAAGATAAAGCTCCTGTCCGGATAGAGCACAAGAGTTGGACATTTGACGGATTTCAAAACGCCTCTCAAATCGAAAAAACCTTTGCCGTAAGCCCCTCCATATGTGCGAAACATATTATAGGATGACTCCGCATAATCCTTTCCGTGCCAGCCAATAAGCTTTTTTCTAAGATCCGGGGATAGGTCCCCAAATGGTTTTGGAAATTTCCGTTTATTCAATTCGGACATGGGAATAGTGCTGTAACACTGAGTGCTTGAGGTGACAAAAGAAAGAACATGGTCGGGATATTTCGCCGAATAGTCCGAGCCGATAACTCCTCCCTCGCACTGTCCGATAATATGAAAAGAATCCAAACCAAGCCCCTCTCTCAATACGGCAAGTTCTTTTGTGCTTTCGGGACGGAACCTTTCGCTTTCATAGAATTTCTTGAAATCGGTTCCCCTTTCAGACTGCCCATATCCTCTCCTGTCATACATGATGATCCTGTAACCATTTTCCACAAGGGCCGGGTATATTCCCTTCCACATTTTCGTACAGCCGAATCCGTGGTGGAGAAGTACGATCGTATCTCTCTTATTGTCCTTTCCATGTATTTCATAATATGTCTTTAACCCATTCGTCTCAGTAAAAGGCATGCGCACCTCCTTGGAATTTTGAACTGAACTATACCTGAACTTATCTGTTTGTAAAAGGGATTTTGGCTCAATCCCGGCAACGCGCTTCAGGCACACGTGCCTCACAAGGGCTTTCCCGGATAAAATGGGAAACAAGTCCGAATGGCCCGGCCACTCAGTAGAATTTTCTCTTGGAGTCGGTTATTGGTATGGACGTTTGTGCCCTCGGTTCCTGTCGTTTTATCCGTTCAGGTAATGAGATTCGATCAAAAAAAGCAACGCCATTTGACATATTGTTAGATTTAGTATAAATAACTAAAAGAAAATGGTTTTGGAAATAGCTGAAGGAGGCTTTTTTACTAAGACTCAGTTAGTTATGGAATGTTTGTAGCTGAATCGGGCTTACTGTAAAAAGAGACAGAGGGCATGGAAATGGACAGGAGCAGGCCAGCGGAGATTTTTCAAAAAAAGAAAGCGCTAATCAGACCCCATGCAGGTCTCGCCGAACAAAAAAAGGCGGAAGTTCTTGAGATAAAGGAGGGCTATTTCAGGCGAGCCCCAGAAGAAGAAGGCGCGGTTGTTCCACAGCTGTTTCAGCATCAGGATTTGATTCAGGCCCTTAATTCCTCAGCCTCGGTGGATAAGGGAGCCCTCATCAACCGGTTCAACCATATCCACTTCATGGACGGGGATGTCCTCGTCCATTTGAATTATAAAAGCAGTCAGGACAGTATCCTTGTCACGGCCCGTCCCGAACCCTGTCTTGAAGGAGAACTCATCTGCCACTGGTCTGACGAACGGCTATTGAATTTCAGCCCTGACAAATATAAATTCCTGCATCTTATCCTCGATGACGGGCAATCCATGACGGTCGTCCCGGCCGAGTTGCAGGCGATGACCGGTAAATATATTAAGGTTCAACTTCCCGATGTGAGTCATGAAATAGGCCAGAGGAGGGCGCGTCGCTTTACATGTCATAATATAGATGTCGAGTTGGATCAGAAGGGTTTTTTTGCCAAAGGGGAGTTGTTGGACTTCAGCCCTATCGGGTTTCGTATAAGAATATTGCCCGGCTCATATAGTTCTTTTGGCTGGTTCAATCCGGAAGAGTTGCTAAGGGTCCATTTGCGAAACCGTAAACAGGTTTTCTTTTCAGGTATCTGCCGATGTATTCGGCGCCAGGAAAACAACCGCGATAAGGAAATTGTATTGGCTCTCGCAGATGAAAACAATAGCAGGTTCAGGCCCAACAATACGCGTAATCCTCGCCAGCACCTTGTTTCACCACCAACTCTCAGTTTCGAGCATCCCTTCTTGAACAGGAAAGTGCAACTGGAGGTTATGGATATTTCCACCTCCGGATTCTCGGTATATGAAAAGGCAGATGAAGGTGTTTTGATACCAGGTATGATAATCCCGAAAATGGTTATCGCTTTTGCAGGTTCCTTGAACATAAATTGTGTCGTGCAGGTCATTTACCGCGCAAAAGAGGTCAAAAAGAAAGTCCGGTGCGGGCTTGCCATCCTGGACATGGATATTGATAACTACAGCCGTCTGACAGACATCCTGACCAATGCCATGGACCCGCATGCCTTTGTTTCTCGAGAAGTTGATATGGACGCGCTTTGGGAATTCTTTTTCAGCGCGGGTTTT
>CAZIXY010000072.1:0-12702 GCA_964543315.1 uncultured Desulfobacteraceae bacterium
AGAGCGCCGGGCTTCGAACCCGTAGGTCGCAGGTTCGAATCCTGCCGGGCGCGCCACACACTTGAGAAGAATGAAAAAGGGCGTGTAGCTCAGCTGGCAGAGCAGTTGACTCTTAATCAATTGGTCGAGGGTTCGATTCCTTCCACGCCCACCAGTGAAATCAAGGGGTTAGCTTGAATTCAGCTGGCCCTTTTCATTTTTATTGCACGTTTCCGCTCCGGCATAATTGTGTAAAAAACTCACCTCTTATCACAAACCGTTTTTGACTTTTATTTCGTGACGCCTTACACTTATAAACCAGCCAGTTTGCACGATTCCGTCTTGGTATTAGCTATATTATAAACACATCTTCTATCCCGCGTAAGCAGGAATACAGTGCTTGTTTAAACAGAATGGATATCATATCAGCCGGTAAAACGGATACAGGGCTTAAGAGGAAGGTAAATGAGGATAGCTATCTCCTGGCCTCTGATCTTGGGCTCTATATTATTGCCGATGGAATGGGCGGGCACAAGGCGGGTGATGTGGCCAGTTGCATGGTTGTTGAGACCATTGAGGATTACTGGCGGAAGGTCAAATCAGGAAAGCCTCCTGCTTTTCTGGAACATATACCAATGGATATCTCAAACAACGCAAAACATCTTGTTAATTCCATTTCCATAGCAAACATCATGGTGTATGAAGCGCAAAAAAAGCCCCAGTATTACAGGATGGGATCTACAATCGTCGCCCTGCTCCTCGAAGAGGATACGCTCTGGGCTGCAAATGTCGGGGATAGTCGGATCTATCTTTTTGATCACGGAGATCTGATCCAAGTGTCTGAAGAGCATTCCCTGGTAACGGAACAAAAGGCTCTGGGAATTATTGGCCCTGACGGAAAGGACAACGTAGCGACCAAAAATGTGATAACAAGGGCAATAGGCCAGCAAGAGAAAGTGAATGTCTTTATCACGTCCATCCAGCCGAAAGCGGGCAATATTATCCTCATGTGCTCGGACGGCCTGACCGACTACACGTCTAAACAGAATATCATTATGGTTATAGACGACTTTTCGACTTCCCTGGAGAGAAAGGTGGATGTGCTTATCGATGGTGCCAAGCGTGGCGGAGGAGGTGATAATATCTCCGTAATACTGTTGGAAGTAAAGGAAGAGAAAAAGTGGAATAAATTTAAGAAAAAACTTAAAAAATAGCCATTTCCCCGATGATTCGCATATTCATTTTTTAACCTTGTCAATTTTGTATCATCCTGATAAAAATGAAACAAAAACATTGTTGCCGAAAAGGGACAGATCCTTTTTTAGGCACTGTCAGGAAATGGAGCAGGTTTTTGGCAACGCTCCGAGTCTTTTAAATAATACTCCCTTCATAGCCCTATTATGGCTGCCTTGGCAAAATCGAAACAAATAGCTTGTTCGAGCCTGTTTCTTGAACTTTATCATCATAAAAAAACCGGGGTGGTGACCCTTAAAAATGAAAGGTTTCATATAAAAATCTATCTGAGCAAAGGGCTTCTTGTTCACGTTGAAGGGATTGACAGGGAGACAAAACTCATCCACGAAATCGCTAAGAGAAAACGACTGAATCCAAAGCAAGTCAACGAATTAGAAAAGATAAGGGAAAAGGACCCCCTTTCACTGGGCCAAAGGCTCATGGATCTTGGACTCATGTCCGAGTCAGGGTGGGACAAATTTCTCGTTTTCAGGGCGCGTTATCACTTGGCCAGGGGACTCATGATGGACGAGGTTGATATTGGTTTTGCTGAGACTTCAACCCCCTTTGACACACAAAACCCCGTGAATCGTAACTTCATGGAACTGCTGGTAGACACAATAAGAGACCTCAAAAACAAGGAATTTTTCAAAAAATTTATTCCAGGCCCCGGTGTCGTTTTCCAGAAGACAGAAGAAGGGGAAAAACTGGCGGACTGGGTCACGCTCACGTCCACTGAACTGGTAGCACTTTCGGTTATGGACGGAAAAAAGAACCTGGCCGATATCTCATCCTCTACCGGCTTGAGCCATGAAGATCTCTATGCCGCCTTCTATCTGCTCTTTTTCTTAAATCTCATTTGCCCTTTACAGGAAAAAGGGAAGGAGAAGGAAGATTCCGAATATTCGGGATTCATTAAGCTTTACGCTGATTTCATAATGATTGCGGATACCTATTTTCGAAAAGAAATGGGCAGGCAGTTTGAAAAGATATTTTTACAGTGCGTCAAAGAGCTCATTGGAAAAGGGGACAAGTTTTTTCAGGAGATCGAATTATCCGATGAGAATTACGAGAAGGTGATAAGTAGGATCCTCGACCGTTTTTCCAGCCTCCTCAATTCAGGTGAGAGCCCGCTGGTCGTTCTTACATCTTTAAACAAACTCATCTACCTGATGGTTATGCGGATGAAAAGGGCACTTGGGACCGGGATTACGGAAAAGGCTCTCAATGAAATGCTGAAGATGGTAAATTATGTGGAAAAATACAGTCATGATCAGGATATGATGAATTACATAAGGGGTAACCTGGAGGATTATGCACGTCAAGTCGGATCTTGAGAAAAATTGGTGTCCGACAAGCCTTGAAAATACACCCTTTTTTTGGAGTTCTTGAAAGGAGGCGGTTATGGGCCTGACATCCCAAACGACCATTTATCTTTTGATGCTGGTTATCTATATAATTATCATCTATATTTACGATCACGCCAGAAGGAAATACAAGGGCGGCAACATTGAGATGGTTATCAAGCTGATTTTAATCAATACCTTTCTTCTTCTTGCAGCAGACTACACATATCTTTTGGTATTTCTTGGTTCCGAAATAACTTCTATATTGCAAACGGTTCTGCGTCTTGCCGCCATGTGTGCTCTTGCTTTCGGCGGTTTGAGACTTATCTCACCCTAGGAGCCTCTCGAAAAACCCCCATCAGCCTCCAATAGAACCGGTTCCCCGACAGGCTCCAAGTTTACCTTCCCGTTTGAGGGTTATCATATTGAGCCTTAGTCAAAAGCCTGTGCAGAGGGTCTATTTTGCGACTTTAGAAATGCGTTTAACCAAAGTCTTGGCGAAGTTTTTTGAGAAGAGGAGTTGCATGGATTCAGAGGACTTATCCAACAGGGTGGCACTGATCTTCATTAATATACAGTCCGTATAGGCCAGAACCGTTGCCGCACGTGCCTGGCCGCTGACATAGGCCATTTCACCGAAACATTCGCCCCTTTCGATGAGTGCGATATTTTTTCCGTTTTTATTAACGGCGGCCTTCCCGCTTAGGATGATATAAAACGAATCATCAATGTCCCCCTCAGCAACCACTATCCTTCCTTTGCGGACCCTGATCAGGTTGCTTGCATTCAATATTTCCCTGACCTGGTCCTTGCTGAAATTTTCAAAGAAGGGGACGTTTTGTATATAATCAATGACATCTTTTACTTTGCTTTTTTTAATGGTTCCCTTTAAACCCCTTAGAGCCACTCTCAGGTCATAGGCAAAATCCCCGCAGGTTTGGTACCGATCACCGGGATTTTTGGCAAGGGCCTTTTTCGCAATTTTTACAAGTATTTCAGGGATTTCCGGCCGAATTTTTCGAATGGGAACCGGATCTTCCCTAACGATCTTGTACATGATCGAAAAATCGTTCTCGCCGAAGAATGCCTTTTGTCCCGTAATAAGCTCGTAAAGAACGCATCCTAATGAAAAAATATCACTTTTATCGTCAATTGTTTTTTCTCTAACATGCTCAGGAGACATGTAATTGAGAGATCCGATAATACCCTTTGAGGCTGTCTGTTCAGATTTGATCTGGGCTATGCCGAAATCGGTTATTTTTAGATTCCCCGCCTTATCTATCATGATATTGGAAGGTTTAATATCTCTATGCACGACTTCCTGCTTGTGTGCATAATCAATCGCGGTACAGGCGGCAAACATGATTTCAACCACCTTGCTCACGGGCAAAAAGTAATCCTTACGGCAGAACCTTTTGAGGGTATAGCCGTCGATATACTCCATTGTCACATAGCAAAAGTCTTTATACATCCCGGCATCGTATATTGAGACAATATTGGGGTGAACCAACCTTCCGGCTGACTGAGCCTCTACGAAAAATTTCTCGCGGTATCTGTCTATGTCCTGCCCAATCACATCCGTGGCGTGCCTGGAAACCTTAATAGCCACATTTCTCTTAATGTAAGGATCCCTCCCCAGAAAGACCATGCCCATACTGCCCTTGCCCAGTTTTGCTATGATCTGATATCGGCCAACCGTCTTTATATCAGAAAGATCGGCAAGAAATTTGGTATCCACCGGTCCTGCTTTTTCTTCTTTTCCAAGAAACCGGTGTTTTAACCGGGTAGTAAAGCTATGCTTCTTGGTTTCGGACTGTCTGCCTTTTTTCCTTTCCGGCACATCTTCCTCCTGGTTCAAGATAAAGCATGTGACGCTAAAAGACCCATAGCTAATTAATAGCACAAAAAACAGTGATATGTACACCTTTAAACCATCTCATTAACCATGGAATAAAAAGCACTTGAGTGATTTTGGGGGAGGTGCCCATGGATTCGAAAGTGGCTCCGGACGGAGTATATTTTTTTTGCAAAGGGGATATATCTGTGATAAAAGCAAAAAAATGACAGGAAACAGGTGGGATGACGCGTATGCCCGCCAGGCCAGAAAGGAAAAATGGTTAGCCCGATCGGTTTATAAGCTTCAGGAAATAGACACAAAGTATAAACTGATCCGCAAGGGTGACCGACTGCTGGATTTGGGGTGTTATCCGGGCTCCTGGTCCCAATATGGAATAGGGAAGGTTGGGCCTAAAGGGGATTTGGTCGGAATAGATCTCACCTTCCCGGACCGCCTTTCGTGTTCAAATTTCAGATTCATTCAGGGTGATATCCTGACTATGCAGATAGAATGGCTTGCCAGGGAAATCAGTCCGAGGAACCTGGTCATGAGTGACCTTGCCCCTCAGACTACCGGGATAATACTGACAGATGTGAGCCGCTCCATGTTGTTGTCGAAAAGGGCAGCAGAAGTTGCGCGTGCCCTCCTTAAGGTAAAGGGGCATTTTGTGTGCAAGGTCTTTGAAGGCGAGGATATGGTGTCTTTCAGATCCGAAATTTCCAAGTACTTCCGGAATGTTCGGGCAATAAGACCCAAAGCCACCCGCAAGGGGAGTAAAGAAATCTATCTTGTAGGATTGGAGTTGCTTAAAAGGAGGATATAAATGTCAGGCCATTCAAAGTGGAGTTCGATCAAGCATAAAAAGGGCGCAGCGGATGCCAAGCGTGGCAAAGTTTTTTCCAAGTTAATAAAGGAAATAACTGTGGCAGCCAGGCTTGGTGGAGGGGATCCGGACGGAAACCCCCGCTTGAGAACGGCCATTTCTGCCGCCAAGGCGGAAAACATGCCCAAGGACAATATCGAAAGGGCAATCAAAAAGGGTACCGGCGAGTTGGAAGGAGTGTCTTATGAGGAAGCGAGCTATGAAGGCTATGGGCCGGGCGGTGTGGCAGTCCTCGTGGATTGTCTGACAGATAACAAAAATAGGGCAGTGGCGGATGTCAAACATCTTTTTGAACGCAACGGAGGGACCCTTGGCGAACCCGGATGTGTGGCGTGGATGTTTGAGCAAAGGGGTCTGATTGTCTTTGACAGGGATAAGATTGATGAAGAACAGCTTCTGGAACTGGCGCTGGAAGCGGGGGCGGATGACGTAGAGGAAGAAGAGACCGAATTTAATGTGACCACGGATCCTTCGGACTTTGAGTCGGTGAAAAAGTCCTTCGATGATGCCGGCCTGTCTTACACATTTTCAGAAGTCACCATGATCCCGAAGAATACGGTAAAGGTGGAAGGCAAAAAGGCCCAGCAGATGGTAAACTTGATGCAGGCACTTGAGGATAACGACGATGTAAGCAATGTTTACGCCAACTTTGATATCTCTGACGAGGTTCTGGAGGCATTAAGCTGATGATAGTGCTGGGGGTAGATCCCGGCTCAAGGATTACAGGGTACGGCCTGGTAGAAAAAAATGACAACGAGATGACCTGCATTCATTCAGGCCATATTACACCGTCCGGCAGAATCCCTTTCTATGAAAAAATCCATTTTATTTTTCAGGCAACTGTGGAGATCCTGGAGCAATACCGCCCAAGGGAGATGGCCATCGAAGACCTGTTCTATGCCAAAAATGTCAAAAGCTCCTTGAAGCTAGGCCATGCACGGGGCGCAGTATTGATTGCGGCTGTTCACTGCGGCGTCAAGATATTTGAATACTCACCCCTTGAGATCAAAAAATCGGTGGTTGGCTACGGCAGGGCGACTAAAGAGCAGGTTCGTTCTATGGTCCAGGTTATCCTCAACTTGAAATCTATCCCGAATCTCGATACCTCGGATGCCCTGGCTGCAGCCATATGCCACCTGAACTGGGCGAGGTTTGAAGGCATTTTAGGACCTGTTGATTAGATCGGAAAAATGATTGCACATCTAAGCGGCGAGTTATTCAAGAAATCAACCCAGTCAGTGATCATTGAAGCCGGCGGAATAGGCTATGAAGTCTTTGTGCCGCTTTCGACTTTTTACGCCCTCCCGGAAACAGGCGAAAGGGTAAGCCTTCATATCTTCACCCATGTCAGGGAAGATGCCTTGATCCTGTTTGGTTTTGATACGAAACTTGAAAAGGAACTTTTCTTGATGTTGATTTCGGTTTCCGGGATCGGCCCAAAGCTTTCCGTCAATATCCTTTCCGGAATTGGCCCGCAAGAACTGCTAAAGGCCATGGGCCGGGGAGATGCCGTTCGGTTGCAGGCCATACCCGGGGTGGGGAAAAAGACGGCGGAGAGAATTGCACTGGAATTGAAAGATCGGGCCTCACGTATTCTTGAGCGTGAGGAAATCCCTTTGGAGCCCGTAATGGAGGTTGCGGACAAAAGGCTCATAGACGATGCATTATCCGCCCTCCTGAATCTGGGTTATTCACGTAAATCTGCCGGACGGGCCATTGAGAAGGCACAGTCTGTGATCAAAGAGATGTCCATAGAAGGATTGATAAAAGAGGCCCTGAAAATCCTGGCTTGAACAAAATCTCAGCGTCCTCCGTGCCGCTGAGATGCTGGATTCTCGATACTTGATTCCGGATATTAAATGTTTAAAAGTAGATTTTATCTTCATCGAACATCGAGCAACCAGTATCTTGTATCTTTTTATAACTACAGCGAAATCTATCGCCAGAAAATTGCTGGCTAACAAAAGGAACCCCTAAGCAAGTAAACTATGGAAGAGAGAATCACTGATCCCGAACCACAGGCCGATGAAATCCCGGCGGAGATAAGCCTCAGGCCCAATACGCTTGAAGAATTCGTGGGTCAGGAAGAGATGAAAAGGAATCTCCGCGTATTTATTGAGGCGGCCAAGGGACGTTCAGAGGCCCTGGATCATGTTCTTTTCCATGGAAGTCCCGGTCTGGGTAAGACCTCCCTTGCCCATATCATTGCAAACGAACTGCATGTCAACATCAAAAGCACTTCCGGTCCGGTCCTTGAAAAATCCGGTGACCTTGCAGCCATACTCACCAGTCTCCGGCCCAAAGATGTCCTGTTCATTGATGAAATCCACAGGCTGAATCATGTTGTTGAAGAAATCCTTTATCCTGCCATGGAGGATTACGAACTCGATATCATTATCGGGCAGGGCCCTTCAGCACGGACCATGAAGATTCCGCTGCCGCCCTTCACACTGGCGGGCGCCACTACCAGAGCGGGGCTTTTGACACCACCACTGAGAGATCGGTTCGGACTGAGCCTGCGGGTTGATTTTTACAAGCCGGAGCATCTCCAGGAGATCATAATACGGTCCGCAAAACTTCTGGAAATACCCGTTAAGAAGAAGGGCGCCTTTGAAATAGCCAAAAGGGCCAGGGGCACGCCAAGGGTGGCCAACAGGCTCCTGAGGAGGGTCCGCGACTTTGCAGAAGTTAAGGCTGACGGGATTATCACACAGGAGGTGGCGAGCAGGGCCCTTGACATGCTGGAGGTGGACGATCAGGGACTGGACAAGATGGACCGCCACATAATATTGACCATTATTGAAAAGTTCGACGGCGGGCCTATAGGGTTAGGCAGCCTTTCAGCGGCTGTAAGCGAAGAGAAGGATACACTGGAAGATGTCTATGAACCCTTCCTGATTCAGCAGGGCTTTATCAAGAGGACCACCCAGGGAAGAGTCGCCACAAAACGCGCCTACCGGCATTTCGGAATTCAAACAAAGGAAGAACAGGGTCTGGGCCAGAAGAAATTGTTTTGAGAAATGTAGAGCACGTTCCCCCTTCGGGGCGTAGGCCCTATGGGCCGGAGGCTGAACGTGCCGGAATATGCCTGTTCGGCCTTCCCCTTGATGGCCTCCGGCTCGGAGAAGAGAGGGCTTGCCCTTCAATCCCCTCCCACCAGCATATGGCCCGTTGGGCCTCCACCCCAACCAGAAACCAACAACCAACATATAGTTTTTGCAACCCAGTGCGTCATAAACAATATAGCATCCAAAGGGATGGAAATATATTGAAGATTGGAGCCATTTAGGGTAGATTTCATAGGTGAAAGAATTAAATGGTCTGGCCCAGACTAAAAAAATATATCGTTGATAACAAGGAGAAAAATGATGGGAATATCTTTTAATTTGCCTGAACTTAACATAAAGGAAGAAGAGTTGAAACTACTCCTTGCCATAAAGCTTCTGGAAGACGGGACTATCTCTCTGGGAAAGGCTGCTGAAATAGCAGGCTATTCTGAAAGGGCTTTTGCGGAAGTGCTTTTACACCGGGGTGTATCGCCCGTTAAATATACCGATCTAAACCTTGATCGAGAGATGCGAAATGCCTGAGACAGCTATTGTGGATGCTTCTGCCCTTATTGCTTTGGAGAAACTCAATCTCTTGCATATTCTATGCAAACTTTATTCTCAAATTATCCTGCCGGAGGCCGTTATCAATGAGTTTGGGACTCCAACTATTGATTGTTACTCTGTCAGAAAGATTGAAAGGTCAATGGTCAAGCTTCTCGTTGGAGACTCGAATTTAGGAAAGGGAGAAGCTGAGGCTATAGCATTGGCATACGAAACCGGCATGAAAATGGTAATAGATGACTTAAAGGCTCGAAAAGTTGCTGCGACATTAGATTTAAGTTTTACCGGCACTATTGGAATTTTGCTCAAGGCTGAGAGGCTGTCATTAATTGACAGTGCCTATAACAAGACAAAAGAGCTCAGGGACAAAGGCTTCCATGTCTCGGATCAACTATTGGATAATATATCCAGATTTAAAATATCTTGAATAAAACAAAATTTGTTATGTTTGCTGGGAAATTTCTCGTCGTTGATAACCATGGTTTGGCTCTCTCCGGTTGCTACTTAGTGCCCATCCATAAATGGCCTATATTGAGTTAGTTGCTGAGATGAGCGTGGCATAATGATGCCCAAGTACAGGATAAAAGGATATTTTTGGCGCTTCCCTGGATGATAATAAGCCTATTTTATCCTATTTCGACATACTAATGCCTATTTATTATGCTTTTAGTCCTCAATATATCGTTTTTTCAGTAAATTGCTGGATTCTCCCTTCTGGCCAGGGTAAAGAGGTTTGCCGAAACGATAGAAGTCCATACATAGCTCTTGAAGGAACATAATGACTTCCAGGTGCATCTTGCAAGGCCAAAACATCGTTTGAGCCAGGAAATGCCGGATTCAATGCCGACCCGGAAGCGCCGGAGATTTTTGTACATCCAGGGGCTTCGACACATGTCCTCTTCTTTCAAACCGCGCTTCTTGGAAAAACAAACATCTTTGATTTCCCTGGACTTGGCGGCTTTGAGGTTATCCTTGGATGCAAAGCCACCATCCAATGCCACTTTGTGGGGATAGTAGCCGTAGATCTGTAGCAGGAACCGATTCGGCATGCATGACCCTCCTCGTTGTCTGGTCAACAATCCTTTCAGTCAGGGGAATTATCTCTTTGAAATCCTTTTCTATGGCCATTGCCAGAGACATCTTTGCAGGGTCAGTGACAAAGGCACCGGAGTCGAGAACAGATGCAGCTGATTTTGAATACCCAATGGTTTTTTCAGTAACCTTCAGGAGATCTTTATATGGTTTAACCCGGGCCTTTTTGACCTTTGCGTTCAGAACGCAAGGCATCCTTCTCTTGGCCCGTCTGCGGTGATCCGTGAAAGTGAGACTTATGCCAAGCTCTTCTTTCATTTTTTTGAGGGTTTTGGTAAGGACCCTCACCGAATCCCACAGCAGAGATGAATCCGATGGATCGTGGATGTTCGAACAGACAACGGTGCAGTCGACGCGGGCCTCTTTGCCCTTTTCAATCTTTTTGTCATCAGCGTAGGCTATTACAAGACGATTGATGCTCTCCCACGTTGAAGAGGATATGTCTTTGATATTCTTGCAAAGAGCGGACTTCTTAAATCCCTTATGTATGAGACCAATACGACAGAAATTGCGGTAAGTGCGAGAATCAATCAAATGGAAGGCCAGCCCTTCATAGCTGAAGCCTTCGGTCTGTTTGATGATTGCTGCACGCAGGATCTACTCCGCGCTCATGCCCTATGCTCCCGTATTACGATCCTTTACGCCGTGGGTAAGGTCTTGCAAAACCATTTCAGTAATGGTAGGAATGGAGTCGAGAGTCTTACTAATCCGGTCCAACTCTTTGGCCCTGGGGTGCTCAATATCGCAAGGCATCAATGGCATCTGTTTTTGATTCTTTTTGCGCATTTTTTGGTGGCTCCCTTCTTTGCTTTTGTTGTTATATTAATTGGTTGTACTTTTTTTATAACAACTTGGCGGAGAATTTGCCCATCTTAAAATGCGCTTTTTTGTTTTTATTCCAAATAGTTAACCCTTTCTGGATGGGCATAACTTAGTTTAATTATTCACGTCGGTCAAAAGGAAGACAATATGAAAGACCAACAAAAGACAAAAGAAAAGCTCACAGTAGAATTAGCTGAGCTACGCCAAAGAATTCTTGAACTGGAAAGCTCAGAAAGCGAGGCTAAAAAGGCGGGGGATGGGTTGCTGGAGACTTATTCCCGATATATTGCACTGGTCAATAACGTGTTCGATGAATTAAGGGTTGGCGTGTTTGTCCTTGATAACAACTTCAGGGTTGTCTGGGTCAATCAGACTTTAGAACGCTATTTCGGCCTGGAGAGAGAGAAGATCATAGGCAGGGATAAACGTCAGCTTGTTCTGGAACAAATAAAGGATATCTTCGAGGAACCCGAAGACTTTGCAGAGAGAGTGCTCGCCACGTATGACGATAACTCCTATGTGGAGAACTTTGAGTGCCACGTCATGCCTGAGGGTACCCGCCAGGAGCGCTGGTTGGCACACTGGAGCCAGCCAATCCAATCAGGTCTCTATGCCGGGGGTAGGGTGGAGCATTACTACGACATCACGGCCCGTATAGTGTCGCAGGAAAGGGTAAATCACCTCAATCGAGTTCTGCGTGCCGTTCGTAATGTCAACCAACTGGTTGTCAAGGAAAAGGATCGGGACAGGCTTCTACAAGGTGTTTGCGACACCCTCATTGAGACTCGCGGTTATTATAACGCCTGGATCGTTCTGTTTGACGTGTCCGGCAAACTTGTGGGAAATGCTGAAGCCGGTTTTGGCAAGGACTTCTTGCCTATGATCGAGCGGTTAAAGCGTGGGGAGCTAACCGAGTGCGGCCGGAAGGCACTGAAGCAATCGGAGGTTGTTGTGACAGAACGCCCGCATTCCGCCTGTACTGACTGTCCTTTAGCAAACAAGTACCAAGGCAGAAATGGGATGACTATTAATTTGAAAAGCGGCGAAAAGACATACGGTTTATTGTCGGTCTCCATCCCCAGGAATCTCGTTATCGACAACGAGGAGCAGGATTTATTCAAAGAGGTCGCCGGCGATATCGCTTATGCCTTACACAACATAGACTTAGAGGAAGAGCACAAGCGGATGGACGAAGAGCTGAGAGAGAGTGAGGAGAAATATAGGACTTTAACGGAAAATATCAATGTGGGGATATATAGATATAGCGTCGGACTTAAAGGAAAGTTTGTAGAAGCAAATCCTGCCATAATCAAGATCTTCGGTTATGATAGCAGAAATGAATTCTTGGAATTAGATATCTCCGAGCTCTATGCGGATCCGAAAGACAGAATCAAGTTTAATGCCAAGACATTAAGAAAAGGATTTGTAAGAAATGAAGAGCTAAAATTAAAGAAAAAGGATGGAAATCTGTTTATCGGTTCTTTGTCAGCCGTGGCAGTGAAAGATGAAACAGGGAAAGTGCAATACTATGATGGCATAATTGAAGATGTCACGGAACTAAAAAAGTCTGACGAAAAAATCAGGGGATATTCCAGGGAACTGGAAAGCAGGGTGGAAAAACGGACTAAGGAACTTAATCGAGCCCTTTATGACACAGAGGAAGCAAGGGACAAAATAGACGGCATCCTTAAATCCATCGGAGACGGGTTGATTGTGACGGACATTTACAACCGGATCGTCCTCATGAACAGGGCTGCTGAAGATATCTTAGGGATCCGCTTAAGTGAGGTGATAAACAGGACCATAGATTTTGCCATCAAGGATAAGACTTTGAAAGCTATGATCAAAGAAACTTTAGATAAGAAAGAGGCAGGAACCCAGTTTGATTTTGAATTGCCC
>CAZIXY010000073.1:0-12539 GCA_964543315.1 uncultured Desulfobacteraceae bacterium
AAGCCGCAGGGGCTTTTGTCGGAGCTTTGTTAAAAAGTGCCTTGGACCTTATGCCTATACATTGTTAGATATCTATAATCTCCATTCTCCCACCAAGGCTACAACATTCGACCATTAAAAGAATACGCTTCAAAGCATCTTGCAAGGGAAGGCCCGCAAAATAAGTTGAGATCTTTTCTTCAAATAAGGATGCGGCCCCTCTAAACCAGGTCACTTTTTCGCTTTTAAGTTTTTCCAAAATTTGTCTAAGGCAGATCAAAATCAATCATGGTGTTGCCCGTGTCAGTCACATAAACATAGCCGCTGCCGTCTACCGCGATTTGGGTACTACCATCAAATTGCCCGTCACCTGTACCAAAGGTTCCCCATTTCCTAATAAACGCACCGTCCGAGGTAAACTTCTGGATACGGTGATTATCAAGATCAGCCACATAGAAGTTCCCTCCGTCATCCACGGCTATTTCCATGGGTATATTAAAATACCAGGGCTGCTGCAGCGTTGGCCACAGCCGTTCAAACCGGTAGGTCTCCTCGGATGAGGCTAAGTCGGCCATTCCGATAAGGAATATAAAAAAAAGGAGCACTTTGAACAAAGAAATGTCAGATTTATGAAATGAATCCATAAACATCCTTTAAACCCGCATTACTAAACATAGACGATTGATCTTTGAGAATCTTTTAGAAAAAACTTATAAAACTTGGGACATTAGGAAAAAGAATGTACGGAAGTTACCACATTTACCAAATTTTTCAAGAAATTTCTGATATTTAAGACAAGAATGGTGTTTGACCGGAAAGCGGTAAGCAGTGGGGCGGGGGTATCCATCATTTTGTATCAGAATCTGTTTTTCTATCTGATCTTTATGGTGATCCTGTCGTGCTTTTTGATGATATTCCGCACCTCCTTGAGCTTTTTATACGCCGGCTTGAATTCCGGATTGTAATAGATGGCCTTTTCAAAGGCCTTTTCGGCCTCGAAAATGCTTCCTGTCCGGTATTTTAAAAGACCGTCCGTGAAGTGGGCCGACCACCTGGTCAGATCCCCGTTGAAATTCACAATAGATCTTTGAAGATGGTAACGGGCTCTGGGAAGATCCATTTCAGGCTTGATCCATTTCCGTATTTTATTGCGTCCACGATATTTCTTTGGCGTCCCCATGCCGCTATAAAGCTGGGCAGCGTAAACGTGATAAAGGGAATTTTCCGGGTCGAAAGCTATTGCCTTTCGAATATATTGCTGGGCCTGTTTTCCTTTTCCATAACCCAAGGCCTTTTTGTATCTTAGATGCTCCAGTTCACCCTGAAAAGGCCTGAAGGCCCCGAACCACAAAATCCCTGCCAGTACCAGGCTGATCAGGAAAACAGCGGGATAGGCAAAGGGGAGTCTCCGACCCTCTGTTTTTGAAAGCCGGCCGTATCTCCTGATGTAAATCCCTTCCATAATCCCCATCATCAGGGCGGTCATGAACAGGGTGCTGTTCACCCTGAACGGAAAAAAGAACAGTGCCGCTATCATCATTCCTGTCATGGTGGAAAAGGCCGTTGCCGCAATGATCCTTGCCTGTTTCTCAATCGCTTCGTCTCTCATAATATGCCAGCCGTGTCTCATCACCACGATAAAGAAGATCAGCAAGAAGCCGGCAGCAACCAGCCCCCCGTCGTTCAGAATCTCCAGGTATTCATTGTGTACCCTTCGCGGTTTGGGCTCCTCATAGCCTTTGAAAAAGTCAGGATTCTTTTTGTGCAGTTCCGCCTGCGCATCATAGACCCTGTTTCTGTACGACCAGAGGCCGGTTCCAAACAGGGGGCTCTGCTTGAAAAGCCACCACGATGCCTCGAAATACTTTGTTCGAAATTTGAGTGTCCTTGTCTCGGTCCATCTCTTTATGTTCATGGTGGAATGGAAGCGCTGGGGGGCCACCGTCCATAAGACAACAACCAGGGAAAGGAGCAGGATGCCGTATCCGATCACATGCCTTGGATTTTTTTTGATAAATGCAATCACGGAAAAATGATGAATTCGCTTTACAAGGTAAAATAAAAGCGGCAGTGCGATGCCGGATGCAAGCCACGAAGCACGTGCCCGTGAACAGAGAAACGCCCCGAATACAAAGATCAAGAGACCGGCGGGGACTAAACGCCATTTCCCTTTAACAAGTAACAGGAGTCCGGACAAGGCGAACAGGGGAAACAGCAGATAGGCCCCGAGATAATTGGAGTTTCCGATTGTTCCCATTATGGCGCCTTCTGCAGCAGCCCACTTGAACAGAACCGATTTGCCAATGAACTGGAGATATGTGCTCACAGAAACGAGGATTCCGGAGAAGGCAACCACCACGAGAATCCAGAAGGCCTTTTTCTCGTCAATATGAAGGGATACAAAAAAAAAGAACAACAGGCAACTGATGTTCATCAAGGCGGCGATTTTAGTAAAATAATAATTGTCCGTATACAGAAAGGACACAAAATTGAGAAAAATGAGGATCAAGACCCAAACGGGCGAGGAAGCATTCGATCTTCCAGCGGCCTTGCCCCGAAAAAATTCTGCAAAGTACACTATCAAAAGCAGGGAAACGCCTGTATAGATAATCAGGCTTTTTGGTGTATTGAAGGCGTTATCCAGCACGGTCGGCAGGACCGCAATCGGTACCAGGAGGGTCATAATGAACAGGATCAGCGAGGGCAGATCAAAACCCGGGACTTCTTCTTTTGCCGGACCTTTCGACATCTTCTCATCCTTTCAAAATCTGCGTTTTGGCTTCGGACTTCCGGCTTCCTTCTTTTGCCTCCTGATTTCCTTGGGCGCCGTAGCCTCTCGGCGAAGGCGGCCGGCTCCTGTACAGTCGCCTTACATATATGTATTAACCTGAAGTGTTACTTTCAATAGTTTCGCTTTCGCCCTGCTGATATGCAATATTTTTATAAGCTTAATATTTAAAAGCTTTTCTGAATTTTCAATTTTATGAAGAAGGCCTACGAGCTGTTTTGTATTTATGCCGTCCAGATTCATCTCAATACCTACTGGCTTTAAGGCCCCCTCTTCTTCACGGAATGTGAGGGGTTTCATGTATTGAATCTTGTTATCAATCCCCACCTCACGGGAGACTCCCTCCAGAAATGAGAGTAAAGCAAATTTTTCTCCCCTCTGGGACAATATCTTCTCCGCTTTCAATCTATTGGCCTTAAACCTTTCCCATTTATCCTTCAATTCAATCATGCCGACCAGGGCCGCCTCTTTCTTTTCTATGTAGGCAACCAATGACTTCTGCCTGGCAACAGCCGGAGATATAATAAACAGATAGTAGAGCAGTGCGATGACAAAAATTCCACCCAGAATCGCAAAGGCCATTTCACGTCTGTTTATTCTCATCTATTCCTCTCTAAGGCGAAATTAAACCGGACGGCTTCCTTCTTTTTATCCATCTTGGCGCCCACAAGCCTGACAATCTGAAAAAAACCGCTGCCGGTAAGCTTCTGCTTCAATTTGTCCACTGTTTCAAAGGAAGCCGTACGTCCGTGTAGCCTTATCTCATCTTCTTCTATTGACAGGTTATCTATTTTCACATCAGGAAAACCGGAAACAGTCCCCGTTAAAACCATAAGGACATCCAGCACTTTACCCCCACCGGTCAAATCTTCGAGCCACTTATATTTCCCCGTTTCTTCTTCAATTTTCCGGCTCATCTGCGCCAGTTCCTGCCCCTTGACAATAATCCCCGTCTCCGGAAACGTCGTTGAAAAAATCTGCCTGATCTCCTGTTTCAGCTCTGAATGATGCTTTTCACTGATATAGAGCTTCTGGTAGACGTTAAAGGTGAAAAGAAAAACCAGAAGTAGAATGGCCGAAAACATAAATGTGAATGTCTTTCTCAGGTTTAAGGAAGTCTTGTTTATAAATTCCTCTTTTCTTAAATCAAAAACCTTGTCAGGTGGATCCGTGATGTTTACGGCAAGGCCGAGGGGCACACTCAGCTTAGCCTGAAGTGCCGCATCCACTTGATTTTTTTTGTTCGTAAACGCATCGAAAGGTCTCCAGACGGATGTTTTTGTACCCATCACCGCGGTGATCCTGTCCGCCATACCCGGATCAACATTTGAATAACCTGTAAGCAGTATCTCGCTCAGCAGCACATCAGGTTTTTCCAACAGGAAAAGCTTAAGGGTGTTCTTCAGCTGTTCAAGGTCGTCACCGCCTTTCGGAAGGGAGCGTATAAAATCGAGTCTGTTTTCATAAATGACCTGAATGACGTTTTCATCAAGGCCGAAATGAAGGATACAGACGGCTTTCCCGGAGTTTTCCCGGTTGTTGCGAGTATAGAGATGAAAGAGTCCAAGATCATCAAGGCTCACAACCTGCGGTTCCAGTTTGGCCCCTGACAACATGGTCATGTGTTTGGCAAGCAGCTCTTTTTGAACACCGATTGTCGTGATATTATTATCCGGCCCGGACGGTAAGAAATCGACCACTATTTTATCTATGGGGTACGGCACATAGGGTTCCATTTGATATTTTATGATCCTGTCGATTTTCTTCTGTTTATCAAACGCCAGGGGAATCTGCCGAAGGATTGACGAAGACGTGGGAAGGCAGGTGACAAGCATTTCATGTCTAAAGCCTTCCTTGGCAAAAAAATCTGTCAGTTCCTGGGATATCTGGTCGGGATTTTCTATTTCCCTAAAGGCTACCCGGTCTATTTCCAAGCCCTTAAGAGTGTTGAATACCTGCACCGCCCCTATGTAACAATCGGTGACTTCCAGTCCGATCACAAATTTCGGTGTAAAAAATTCTTTCAAGGGATTCAACATAATCAAATAACCTGCCAGCTTATCAATTCCGATTCCTTCTCTTTTCTCACCACCACCGCCCTCAGATGTGCCACAGCCTCACTGCAGCTTACCTTCATCTCTATGGTGAAATGGGAACTCTTTACAGTAAGTTTTTCTTTGATTCTGCTGAGAAGTTCACTGTCGATTGTTGCAACCTTTCCAAGATCATTCACAGACGAAAAGCCCTCCTCACTGCGATAATCTATAATCGACTGTGCAACAGATTCGTCAATGGCGTCATCAAGGCTCTGAAGGATCTCAATGGAAGCCGTGTTTATATTCACCAGTCCGTCGGAGTTGACCGTGATGTAATCCAGGAGGCTTTTCTCCTGGTTTTCCCCGAAATGCCTGATTTTTTCAACACCCTTTACCATGAAGACCTGTCCGACAGTCAGGAAGGAGTCGTTAAAACACTCATAGGGAGGGTCAAGGCTTTGATAGTAAAAGGATTCCGCTCCGTCCATGCGTTCGATGTCATCCTTGTCGAGCCAGTCCAGGATAGAATTGACATAACTTTCAGCTAAACCCAGAACTGAAAAAAGTCTTGATAGCTGCTCCACCTTATCTTCATCAATTTCACCGTCCTCCTTTTTCAAGGAGTTGATGTTTATTTTGCTGTTTTCGTCGATAACCCTCGCGATAACGCTCACTTCCGCCGGGAGTTTTTCCGGAAATGAATCGGTATCAAACAATGCCCAATCCTCTAAAAGGCTGTCCATGCCCCTGTCTTCGTCCTCATCAAGAAGTGCCTGAGCGAGATCCACACCGGATCTGGCGATTTGATAGGCGCGGTAGCCGTCCTTTGAGTAACCGGCCAGGCTTAAGTCGGTACCCGAGTCTTCTGAAAAGGCAACAGTTAAGCCGGTTAACGTTGCGATAATCAGAAGAGTTATCACAAGGGCGGCTCCCCTATTGTCTGAAATGGGATAGCTTTTCTTAAATAGCTTGATCATTTCTCATTGTTCTAAAATGCTATTCTGATTTTTTTCTGACTGCCAATGCCGGGTGTATTGTTGTTGAGAACAGGTATTCCCGGGCTTCTTCATCCGTTAGTGACAATTTTATGATTATCAATGTGGGGAGTTTTTCTGCATGTGGTCCTTTGGTGCTGTCCCAGGCATCAAACTCCTCTCCATTCTCGTCCTGATAGCTTATGTCGAGTCCGGCAACCCTGCCGGCAATTTCATGGCTGAAACCTCCATCCGTCAGGTCCTCATCAGGGATTGCGTCATCCCTTCGAAAAAGCCTGAATCCCTTATTCTCAGAATCCTCCACAATCCGGTATCCCACTTCACAGAGATCTGTTTGCGGTCCCTCATCTCCCAGGGCAAGGTGATTCAGGGTCGTAAAGTCAATCCTGTCCATAGGCTTTCCTTCTAATTCCTGGTTTTTACCGATCATTCCAAGACGGATTTTCTCATTGGGAGAACTGACATTTATAAGAGCACATTCCAGATCTTTGGTCATCCTATCAAAGACGATTCGCGTTATCTGGTATATTTGACTCTTTTCGCGGGCTATATGGATAGCCTCTACGGTTGAGGTATAGGTGCCGTAAACAGCACCCATGAGAATTCCGAGTATGGCCAGGGATACCAGCACCTCTAATAAGGTAAGGCCCTTCATGTCTTCTTCCTGTAAAGGTAGGTTTTTACAGAAAATTGATTTTCCGCCTTCCCGTCGTCCAGAGAAATCGTGACCATGACCCTGAAAAGATTTTCAACATCAGTGATTTCCTCGATCTCTTCCACATATTTGAAATAAGGGTAATCCTCCCCAAAATCGCCGGAAAAGGACCCTGCCCTCAAGCCTTTTTCAGACTGAATCCGTGAAAGTCTGTCTTGAGCAAGATAATGTGCTGTCGTTGTAAACTGTGCCTCTGACTGGAGATTCAGGCTCTGGGCCTGAAGCCGCAAGATTGTTAGAAGGGCGATAGTAATCAGCCCCAGGGAAATGACAATTTCAAGGAGAGTAAATCCACTTTTATTCCATTTCCTGATCAATATACTTGTCATAGATCGTCAGTTGGCCTGTGATGGGATTAATTTTAAGGGTGTGAGTCTCATTTCTTTCGTTTTTCAGATGTATGATGGACCTGTCAATACAGCCGTTTGAAAAAAATCTTATTGCTGTCTCTCCTCCCTGAATTTTTCCTTTTGAAGATATGACCACATCTTCAAGATCGACTCCGTCCGGCAGTCTTTTTATTTTCCGGTAGGCCTCCCTTTCCTCTTGAAACATGCCTGATAAATCTTCTTTCTCCGGTAAGGGATGTAAAGTAAAGAGGTAATTTTCATCCACATTAAGACCTAAGACCTGCTCTTTGTGAGTAGCGGCCGCCTTGCCCCTTAACTGATTAATCTCCCCCATGATCAGCCGTGTGGCTAACCTCAAATCTCCGCCTGAAAGGGACCCTTCAATTCGGATTGCAATAAGGCTGGAAAAAAGCCCTATGATGAAAATAACCACAAGGAATTCAACAAGAGTAAAACCGTTAAGTTTATTTTTCAGCCGCAACCCAGTTGCTGACGTCGGCATCTTCTCCCTCACCGCCTTGTTCCCCATCGGCACCATATGACCAAAGGTCGAAGTTGGAATTATGAACACCGGGACTCAAATAGAGGTAATCATTTCCCCATGGATCCTTGGGCACGATACCTTTTTCGAGATAACCTCCTTCACGCCATTTGTTGGGGATCCGCCCTGTCGAGGGCTTTTCAACGAGGGCACGAATTCCTTGCTCCGTGGATGGATAATAAGCATTGTCCAGTTTGTATAGCTTAATGGCATTTTCAAGGGTTTGAATATCGAGTTGAGCCTTAAGTGTCCTGGCTTCGCCCGGCCTGTCCATGATCTTAACCGCCACCAGGCTTGCTAGAATTCCCAGGATTGTAATGACTATAAGAATCTCCATAAGCGTAAAACCGCACTCCCGCTTAAAAGCGCCTCCAATTCTTTTAATAGAACTTTTCATTTTCATCTCTCTTTCGTATTTCAAAGGACAGCAATGAACGCTTCCAACGTATCCTGCCCATCGCTATTTATACATTAGCGAATCCCGCTGGTCATATCAAATATCGGCAACAGAATAGCGATGACAATAAAACCGACAATAACCCCCATAAAAAGGATGATGGCCGGTTCGATAATGGAGGTCAAGGACGCTATGGCCGATTCCACATCATCATCGTATAAATCCGCGGCCTTTTCCAGCATCTCTTCCAGTTCACCACTCTGTTCCCCTGCCCTTACAAGTTGTATAACCATTGGGGGGAACATTCCGGATTTTTTCAAAGGGTTTGCAAAGTCTTCACCCTCCCCCACAAGCCTGGCCGTATCGGCAACCGCATCCTCCATGATCCGGTTGTCCATCGAAGGCTTTGCCGTGTTCAGGGCCTCAACCAGTGGTATCCCGCTCTTGAGTAAAATCGACAGGGTTCTGGTAAAACGGGCTATTACGGTTTTGTGATGTAAACGCCCGAGCAGGGGAACCTTTAAACGGACCCAGTCCCAAACCCATCGTCCATGTTCTGTTTTAATCCAGAAATAGATCCAGGTGACGAGTCCTATGACAATCAGGCAACCCAGCCACCAGTAATTTTTCATTCCATCTGTAATCCATATAAGCATCCGCGTTGACCAGGGCAACGCAAGTTCCATTCCCTTGAAAATCCCTATAACCTTCGGCATGACAAAGGACATGAGAAAGATTAGGATTACCGTGCTTATCATGATCAGGAATATTGGATAGGTCATCGAGGCCTCAACCTTTTTGGCAAGTTTCAGCCTCCTTTCAGTAAAATCGGCCAGTCGTTTCAAAATAATGGCCAGTGCGCCGCTCGTCTCCCCTGCCTTAACCATGCTGACATATATGTGGTTGAAAATTGAAGGATGTTCGTCCATGGCCGCGGATAGAGGGCTTCCTTCGACAACCTTTTCTCTTATCTGGGTAAAGATCTTTTTCAACTGCTGGGTCTCTGTTTGTTCTATCAAGGCGTTCAGACAATCAACAAGTGGCAGACTCGATGAAACAAGTGTGGCCAATTGCCTCATGCTGGTGGAAATCACAGCCGGATTCATTCGACGAAGTCTTTTCAGGCGTGAGACAAAAGAGCCGGCAACCGCCTTTCTTGCCGACGTTTTAACCTCTTTGATTTCCATCGGAAAAATCATTTCCTGGCTCAGTTTGAGCCGGGCTGAGGCAGGTCCGTCGGCGGTTACCATGCCGCTCAACTTTCTCCCCTTCTTATTCAGGGCCTTGTATTCAAATAGTGCCATGTGGCCTCTAAGATTGCACTAATTCCGTCTTTTATCTCGTCTAAAATACCAGGTTGCTCGTGACCTCATTTAATTTATCCGCATCCGGCCCGAGGCTTCAGGCAAACAAACTTTTTTAAGACTTTTGCCTGGCGCCTTTTTCCTTGCGCCCCATTTATTATTCCTGGGAAACCCTCATGACCTCGTCCAGGGTTGTTATCCCGGATTGTACCTTTTTAAGTCCATCTTCAAACAAAGTTGTCATCCCTTTTTTCATGCCGGCCTGTTTGATAGTGACCGAGTCGGCGCTGGCCTTTACAAGTTCCCTGATTTCGTTATCCAGTACCAGCAATTCAAAAATACCCGTACGGCCTCTGTAGCCTGTATCCATGCATTTTTCACAGCCCTTTCCCCTGTAAAACATCTGGTCTTCCGGCAGGCCCAATTCCTTGAGGGTTGATATATCCGGGCTGTAATTTTCCTTGCAAAAAGGACATATTGTCCTTACCAGTCTCTGGGCCACAGCCGCCAGAAGGGAGGATGCAATAAGAAAAGGTTCGACACCCATCTCGACGAGTCTTGTGAGTGCCCCTGCCGCATCGTTGGTATGCAGGGTGCTGAAAACAAGATGACCGGTCAACGATGCCTGGACGGCGATTTCTACCGTCTCTAAGTCCCGTATCTCTCCAACCATGATGATATCCGGATCGTGCCTCAAAATGGATTTCAGCCCCCGGGCAAAGGTCAGATCTGTCTTGGGATTGACCTGGATCTGCCCGACCTGACGGAGTTCATATTCTATTGGGTCTTCAATGGTAATGATATTTTTCTCGGTAGAATTGATTCTGTTAATGGCAGCATAGAGGGTGGTTGTTTTACCGCTTCCGGTTGGTCCTGTCACAAGTAAGATGCCGCTGTTTTTGTTTATCAATCCCTGGAATATTTCAAGTTTGTCCCTTGTCAGGCCCATTTCCTCAAGGCCGAGCGAAGAAACCGTCTTGTCCAGCAAGCGCAGGACAATCCTCTCGCCAAAAGCCATGGGGATTACGGAAACTCTGATATCCACGGTCTTGTTACCCACCCTTATTTTCATCCTTCCATCCTGGGGAAGCCTTTTTTCGGCAATATCAAGTGCAGCCATGATCTTCAGTCTGGAAATAATATGGGCATGAAAGCGTCTGGGAAGAGAGAAAATCTCGTACAGAATCCCGTCAATCCTGAATCGGACCTTTATTTCTTTTTCATACGGTTCTATATGTATGTCACTCGCCTGACGTCTCAAGGCCTGAGTCAAGATAACGTTAACCACACGAATGATGGGGGCCTCATGGGTGACATCCATCAAGTCTTCTATTTCTTCCAGCTCACTGAAGACCTCATCTTCCGACTGATATTCACCCAGGTCCTGAACCACTTTTTCGGCCTCATCGCTGGATTGGTCAAAAAGGATATTAATTGCCGAGGTTATTTCTTCAAGTGGACTGAGTACCAGTTTTGTCGAACTGCAGCCCACCATTCGGGCCAGGTCGTCTACCGGTTGAAAATTCAGCGGGTCATTGACTGCTATTGTGAGGACGCCGTCACTCGCATGAAGCGGGATCAATCCCATTCGCTTGAAATACTGAATAGGCAGATTGTGGGTCTCTTTGAATTTGAGATCATCCAGGATATGTCTTTTAAAGGGAATTCCGAGCCGTTCGGAGTAGACCAGAAGTCGCTCCTCTTCGCTCATATCCGCCCTGATAGGAGATCCTCTCATGTCATTATCCGTCATCATTTAACCCGCATTTGTTCAAGCACTCAGCAAACGCCCGAAAAAAGCACCTTTGCCCCATCATTCATAGCCCATTTTCCGCAATGTTTCAGGCTGTTCCGTTCCCTTCCCCCGGATGACTTCTTCGTTCATGACGCCCTTTTTCTCCTCATACAATCTCTGGCTTTCCTCAGGATTTTCAATAATATGGGGAGTCAAAAACACCAGGAGATTTGTCTTTTCGTCTCTATCGGATGTGCTCTTGAAAAGCCAGCCCAGGCCCGGAATGCTTCCCAGGCAGGGAGTCTGGGTCCTACCCCTGTCAATACGGTTTTCAATCAGTCCCCCTATGACGGCTGTTTCCCCGTCCTGGACCGTAATTGTGGTCTTTGCGGTTCGAAAGGTCGTTGTCGGCGCCAGAACAGTATTTCCCAGGGCCGTTGTTTCCACCACGGATTTAACGCTTTCTTCAACCTTCAGTCTGACAAAACGTTGCTTATTAATAAAAGGTGTTATCTTAAGGGTGACCCCCACGTCCTTGTATTCGATGTTCTGAATGGAGCGGTCCCCTTCACTGGCCCCTTCGTCCAGGCGTGTCACAAATGGGATATTCTGCCCCACTTCTATTGTCGCCTCCTCATTGTCCAAGGTCAGTATCTGTGGCGTTGAGAGGATATTATAATTGCTGTCCGTCCGGATTGCCTGGACAAAGGCGCCTATTGTCGGGAATACATTTTTACCAAGGGTTATACCCCGGCCGATTACACCGGCTGCAAATCCTGGAGGCAGTGTCCCTGTTGCCAATCCGGCCAGGTTGGCACCGGATCCGGTCGACCCCCCAAACCACGCCCCCCCCTTCTTTTCGGCCCCGTAACCTCCGTCATACACGTTCCCGAACCGCCATTCAACTCCCAGTTCCAATGCCTTTGAGGCGGATACCTCCATGATCAGGGCCTCCACATAGACCATGGTGCGATAAACGTCCAACTTCTTAATGACTCTCTCAAGAATCCGGTATTCATCCGGGTCGGCTATTATCACGAGGCTGTTTGTGGCCTTGTCCGCAGATATCTGAACCTCTCTTGACAGAACGGGGGCTTTGCCTTTTCTACCTTTGTCAACCTTGGCCGGGATTTCCAGGAGCACCTTGGCGATGTCTTCCGCCACAGCGTGTTGAAGAGAATAAATATGGATGTTTTCCCTGGGCCGCATCTGTTTGATATCTAATTTTTGAATCAGCATCGCTATGGTGGAAGTGGTCTGTTCAGTTGCCAGAACTACTAATGAATTTGTTCTTTCATCCGGGATGATCTTCACTGTGTCCGTGATAACGGTCCTCTTTCCCACTCTTTTCCTTTTCTGGAAAACATCCAAAAGTTTTGGCCCCAGTTTTTCAGCCTTTGCGTATTCAAGTGCAAAAACATTGATTTCCTCTTCGTCCCACGGAATATCCAGCTCTTTAATAATGCTGATCAGGCGGTTGATGTTGGACAGGACATCAATAATGATAAGCATATTCGTTTCAGGGTAGGAGATCAAAAGGCCTGTCTTGGGAGTCAGGGGTCGCAACAACTTTGCAAGTGCGGCCGCATCCGCATATTCCAGGGGTACCAGCTGGGTAATGATTTTGTCTTCAGGTAGTCTGGTCTCTCCCTCACGAATCGTTTCCAGAGCTCTTTCCTTGGCCTCAGCGGATGGAATA
>CAZIXY010000074.1:0-5709 GCA_964543315.1 uncultured Desulfobacteraceae bacterium
GTAAGGAGATGCAAACATATAGGAACATGCAAGACGGGGCTTCCTTTTTCCGTAATCCGAATTTTTAGGCCACTTCTTGTCAAACCAGGCCGTCAGACATGCCCTGGCATTTGTGGAATAGTCCGAGGAAAAGAAGAGATTGTAGCCTGTGCCGCCATGTTTTTTCCCGCTCTTATCCACCCAGTCAACCGGGCTGGTCAAATGCGCTGAGTAGGAAGCGGAAACATAAGGCATTTTATCCTTATTAACCGTTGGTGATAAGGCCTCTGTATCACCTGTTCCCCATCCCATGATGGCGATGACTTTCATCCTCTTGAGGAGTTTGTATTTTGTGAGGGCTTCGGGGATACGGTAGCCGTAATCAAACCATGTATATTTTATCTTCTTTCCGTTTACTCCGCCACTATCATTGATGTAGTGAAATGCCTCTGCCATTCCAAGGGCATAATCCTTGCCCACATCGGAGGTGGCGCCGGTTGTATCCATAATGCCGCCCACCTTAATCGTCTTGGCTGTAGCCATTGAGGATAGACCAAACAAAAGGACAACGGCAAGCACAGGTATCAAAAGCTTTTTCACATTCATAATGTTCCCCCCTTTTTAAAACAAACGTTTTAAATGCATAACATACGATCAATTAGACAATAACCTGCTTATACTGTCACCTCCTTTCCGATTTGAGTTGTTTAGTCGTTGAGCGGTTGAATCATTAAGTAGTTAGATCTGGAGTAATAAAATCATAATGAGCGACAAAGTCGCGTTTTATAAAATCATCGAACTAAGTGAGATGATTTTATGTTAGTACGAAAACGGCCACAGGTTAAAATAGTTTTTGATCTGCCACCACCTGTAAGAAAGCCCGCGCGGCTCGTAGATCAGAAACGCGCATATTGCAAGACCAAAGGCCATGTCTTTGACAAAGGCAAAATTAACAAGGATCTTGGGATAATATTCCGCAAGAGGTATAGCCGCCATCTGGAGAAATTCCATAACCACAACCATAAAGATGGACCCGAATATTGCACCGTCGATACCCGCGCCTCCGATCAGGATGACGCCCACCAGCCAGAGCGACCAGAACCAGGGAAAATGCTCAGGGCTCAAGGCGGCACAGTTGCATACCCAGAAGGCCCCGGCTATTCCCCCGAAAAATCCGGCCACAAAGAAATTAAGAAGCTTGTACCATACAATATTGATACCTAAGGTCTCTGCGGCGATATCATTGTCCCTGATCGCTATCCACGCCCTGCCTATCCTGGACCTCAAGAGATTGGCCATTATTATAACAGTAAGGGTCAAAAGCACAATCATTAAAAAATATCTCTGCACATCCGTTTCCATTGCCCACGGACCTATCTTAATAGTCCCGGGGGGAAGTGAAAACGCCTGTCCACGGCCTCCGATCTTGCTCACGTACTGGGTCAGGATAAAATCCACGGTTATAAACTGGGCCGCCATTGTCGTCAGGATGAGATAAAATCCCTTGACCCTGGCAGAGGGCAGGCCGAAAAGCACTGACCACAGGCCGGCGACAATCGCAGCGATGAGAATACTTATGGGATAGGCGAGCCCCCAATTGAGAATAAATTCAGGCCAAGGAAACTTCAGGATCAGGATAGTGCTCGTATAGGCACCCACGGCAACAAAGGCGGCATGGCCTAAGGTTATCAATCCCGCATACCCAATGAGGAGCTGTACGCCCAGGGCCCCGAGTGCGGTATATCCGACCATATTGGCCACGCCGATCCAGTACTCGTCTAAAAACAGGGGAAACCCGACAAAAACGACCAGCAGGAGCACAAGCATCTTTCCCTTTATCACATTGGTCTGCCACCATCCCTGATCCTCTTTATAGTGTTCATGATAATCACCGCAAGGAAGCCAAACTCTGGACATAAAATAACCTCACTTTGTTCGTTTATTTTATAAAACGCTACTCCGTAGCTTTAACCAGTTTCTTTAATCTATTTACTGCTTACCCCTTACTACCTACTTTTTTCTTACATTCTCTCGATTTTTATCCAGCCCCACAACCCGTAAGGCTTGAAGAGCAAAAAGATCGCCATAAAGGCAAATGGAAATATCTCCTTGACACCTCCCGGAAAAAATGCATCCAGGTAAGTTCCTGCAAAATTTTGTAAAATCCCTATGGTCAACCCCCCTACCACTGCCCCGGGCACGGAGTTTAGGCCGCCTAAAACAACGGCGGGCAGCACGAGAAGGCCTAAATATCCGATGGATATATTAACACCGTTAATATTCCCCAAAAGGGCACCGCCGACACCGGCCGCCATAAAGGCGATGGCCCAGGAAGCGGCATAAACAAACCTTGCACTCACCCCAAGTGACAGGGCCGCTGTTTCGTCATCCGCCGTAGCCTGCATGGACAGCCCCCAGCGTGTATATTTAAAGAAGGCCACAAAAACAAGAAACAGGACTATTGCCAGTACAAAGGACCAGAAATAGACAATCGAGATCTTCAAAAAACCGATTTCAAACGGCTTAAGCGAAAAGATGGCAGGCTCGAAGACCCTGGTATCCGTTCCCCATATGAACTCAATGAGTCCCTTAAGAAAGAAAGAGAGCCCGACCGTGACCATGATGACGGCCAGGATCGGCTCTCCAATAAGTTTATCCAGAAAGATCCTTTCCACCAGTATACCGAGGACAATGCCGATGATCAAAGTACACAGGATGCTCAGGATGAAGGGGATGCCCATTGAATAAAAAGAAAGCGTGACATAGGCCCCGAACAGGGTCAGTTCCCCCATAGCCAGGTTCAAAACGCCCGAACACTTGTAGATCAAAACCCAACCCAGGGCGACTAAGGCATAAATTCCGCCTACCATGATACCCGTGGTCAAGGTCATAAAAAATAATTCCATCGATTACCCCCTTTTTTACTCTCCTTCTTCTATTTTCTGTATGAGCAGATCCGTCTTTATACGCTGCGTTCTTCCATCCTCATAGGTGATTGTCATATCCAAATGGACTTTGTCCTCATCCTTATAAAGGAACTCTACAATATTCTTATATCTCTCTCCCATGAAACCCCTCCTCAGCTTGCTCGTCCTTGTCAATTCATCATCGTCTGCATCAAATGCCTTGAAGAGGTTTACGAATTTCCTTATCCTGGCAGGCTCCGGAAGATCTTTATTGGCCTGCTCTATCTGTTTCTGAATAAGATCGTACACCTTTTTATTCTGTGAGAGTTCCGGATAGCTCGTGTAATTGATCTTGTTCTCATCCGCCCACTTGCCGACAACAGAATAATCAATACACATGACAGCGGTCACGTAAGGAAGTTTGTCGCCTATCACCCAGGCATCCTGTACATAGGGACTGAACTTGAGCCTGCTCTCGAGATACTGGGGGGCGAACGGTCTGTCATCATTAAGGACCATAACGTCTTTTGACCGGTCAAATACGACCAAATGGCCGTCTTCGTCAATAAAACCGGTATCCCCGGAGAAAAGCCACCCATCCTTCAGGGTCTTTTCGGTCGCCTCCTCGTTTTTGTAATAACCTATAAACACGGAAGGACTTTTGGATATGATCTCTCCGTCTTCCCTTATCTTGACCTCTGTCTCGGGGAGGGGAGTTCCAACGGTATCAAATTTTATATCCCCGTCCCTGTGAACAACGGATATCCCTGCTATCTCTGTCTGCCCATATATCTGTTTCAGGTTTACACCCAGGGCATGGAAAAAACGAAAGTGATCCGGGCCCATGGCCGCACCGCCCGTATAACAGTGTCTGAGCCGGGACATTCCAAGGTGATCCTTGAGTTTCTTCTGCATAATTACGTGGGCAAAATATTTCAGGGCCTTCCAGTGCCAGGCAATAGGCTTTTTATCAAACTGCAACTCGGCCACATAGTACCCTATCTTCGTGGCAAGTTCATATGCCTTTCTCTTTATCCAGGTTGAATCCAGATATTTTACCTGGACCTGACGTGTCAAACCCTCATAAAGTCTTGGAGCGGCAAACATGACATGAGGCCCGATTTCTCGAATATTGTGCTGTGCCGTTTCCGGTTCCTCCGGGAAATTCAGGGTATAGCCGATCTGAAGGCCGCATGAAATGGACATCATCTGCTCTCCGATCCATGCAAAAGGGAGATAGGACACAAAGTCATCAGCATCATAACATGGATCAACACTCATAAGACTCCTGCCCATGCTCAACATATTCCAATGTGTCAGCAGCGCGCCCTTGGGAAGGGCTGTTGTCCCGGACGTGTAAAACAGGAGGCATACGTCCCCGCCGTGTCCGTCCTTGATTAGATTTTCAAAGAGATCCGGTTCTTTCTTTTCCAGCTCTTTTCCGAGCTCCTGGACCTTCTTTATACTTACGAGGAATTCCTGATGATACCGCCTCATCCCCTTCGGATCATCCCATATGACATATTGCAATTTGGGGCAATCAGGCATAATGGCTAATGCCTTATCAACCTCTTCCTGGGTCTCTCCCACAAAGAACCTGCTATCCGAATGGTCGATGATGTATTTAACCTCTTCCATCATACAATCCTGAAAAAGCCACACAGGTATCGCCCCGGCGCACATGGCGGCCATCTCGGCCCAGACGCCCTCCGGCCTGTTATCCCCGATCATGGCTACCTTGTCCCCTTTTTTCAGACCGAGGCTGACCATTCCCAGACACAGGTATTTCACATTATCAAGGTAGTCCTGCCATGTGTGGGGAATCCATATTCCAAACTCCTTCTCTCTCATGGCGACCTTTCCGCTACCATATCTCTTACATTGATGTAAGAACAGTTGGGGAATAGTCAGTTCTTCTGTTATCTCCATCATTTCCTCGCTCATCTTATCTCCTTGTTATATAAAGATCCTCTTCTCCCAGATATGCCTTCACTACCTCGGGTTTCTCACCTACTTCTTCGGGTGCGCCGTCAGCAATGACGTTACCGAAATTAAGGACGAGTACATTGTGCGAGATGTCCATGACCACACCCATATCGTGCTCGACCAAAACACAGGTTGTCCTCCAGCGTTCTTCTTCATTTATATCGAGGATAAACCTGGCCATGTCCTCCACTTCCTCTAAGTTCAATCCCGCCATGGGCTCATCTAAGAGTATCAGTTCAGGCCTGAGAGCCAGTGCCCTTCCCAGTTCGACACGCTTCTGCAGACCGTAGGGAAGCATATGCGCAACATGATCCCGGATACTCTCTATCTCCAAAAGATCTATAATTTCCTCCTCAATAAACTCCCTTTCTTTTATCTCCTCATTTTTGGTCTTTCCAACATACATGGAACCGCTCAGGATGCCGGACTTGAGGTGAATGTGGGAGCCCATCCTGATATTATCAAGGACGGTCATGCCTCCATACAGCTCAAGTTTCTGAAAGGTCCTGCCGATTCCCAATTCCGCCCTCTTATGGGGAGAAAGATGGTTTATGTTCTCACCTTTAAAATAAATATTCCCTTTCTGGGGGCGATAAAGGCCATTTATGCAGTTCATCATCACTGTTTTGCCGGCACCGTTCGGCCCGATAATCGAGTGAATCTCCCCCTTTTTCACCTCCAAACTCACTCCGGCTAAGGCAGCTACCTTACCGAAATACATGTCTATGTCTTCGATTTTTAGGATAGTATCGCCTTCCTTAAGCTCCCCACCCTGAACCATGGCCATGGCCTCCATTTAATAAATTTGTATTTGTTTGATTGTCAGTTAGTGCTTTTA
>CAZIXY010000074.1:5809-12499 GCA_964543315.1 uncultured Desulfobacteraceae bacterium
CTTTTAGATATGAAGAAATCGCTTAGCGGCGATTATTATTTAGTGTTTTTTAGATAACAGAAAATTGCTTAACTTCGATTATTATCCGGTATTATTTAGAGAGGGAAAAGAGCCTCGACTAAGATACAATTTTGTCTGAAGTTCTGAACAACAACCTTTACTCACTCGTTTGTTTTTTGTCAATGGGTTTTGTTAATAAATTTTCGGAAGAACGGAAGTGAACTTACACAAAGCAGAATTTTTAGCTACAATATCGCTATTTTTTAGCTAGAAGAGGCTGGACCTCGTCTGGGGGAAAAGATACTTCTGGCACTGATTGAGGAAGTATTCATCGGTCATACCGGCAATAAAATCCCGCACAATTCCTGCGGCCTCCGTCCTTTCACCGTATTCCGGTTTCATCCCATCCAAGAACTCCGTAAAAATATCGGAATCTTCATTTCCCGTTTGCAGATCGCTGAAATATTTTTCAAACAACAATTCGAACATGAGCTTTATTTGATACGTCTGCTCCTTTATCTTCTTATTCATGTAAATAGATTCTTCATTGAAATTCTTAAGCTCTTTCAGCGTTTCTCCCACTTCACTGCTGAAATTTACAGAGGATTTATCAAGGCTGTTTGCGACAAGGTCTTCCACGAGTGTATAGACTATTTTCCCATTGGTATCACCCAGGATCCGTTTGCATTTTTCCGGAAGATCTTCGCGCTTTATTAAATGGAGCCGGATGGCATCCTCGATATCACGGCCTATGTAGCTTATGGTATCCGCCATTCTGACGACACATCCCTCAAGCGTCATGGGCCAAACATCCAGGGATTGATCTTTGCCTCTTCGAATCATCTCTTCTTCAAAAATTTGAAAGTTTTTGTCCTTCCGGGGCTCAAGGGCCTGGTTGTGCAATTCTCCGTTGTGGCAAAAAATACCGTCAAGCACCTGCAGGCTCAGATTCCATCCTCGACCCTTTCTTTCGATATCCTGCAGGAATCTTACACTCTGTATGTTATGCAGAAAACCCCCTATATTATGTGCTTCACAAAGGGCGGATAAAAATTTTTCACCATCGTGCCCAAAGGGAGTATGCCCTATGTCATGTCCAAGTGCTATTGCCTCAATCAGATCTTCATTCAGTTTCAGAAGGCGCCCGACGGTCCTCGCAATCTTTGAAACAAGTTGTACATGCAGGACCCGGTGGGTGATATGATCATTCTTTATAAGGTAAAACACCTGAGTTTTGTCTATGTACCGGGAGTATGCCAGAGAATGCAGTATGCGATCCGCATCTACTGAAAAATTTTGTCTGTGGCCCTGATTTATTTCTTTTTCCTTTCTTTTCCTTACCGCGTGCCGGCTAAGGCAGGCGTAGGGTGAAAGCTTTTCTTCCTCCATCACATCAAGTGCGCTCCTGATGCCATATAACAATTCACTTTCATTCACCTGCCGGCCCTCCTCGCTTTTTATTGTCTTTAACAGTACCCTTTTTCAACTCGTTCCATACGTTTTTACCTCTCTTTGAAATCACCTGACGCATCCGGTCGGCTGCTTCCCTCGCTTCCTTTTCGAGTTGATGATCTGCGGGGATTTGATTCCCCCCCTTTTTGTATCTCCATCGCAAAAGCGAGCGTGTCAAGCTGATCTCACCGTTCTCAATCGCCCTTTTGAGGCCCTTCTTGATCTGTTCGCCCATTCAACAAAATCCTCCCGCCGCGCGGAATTTAGGTGCCTTATGCGAGTCCGTTAATTTTTACTTGCAAAAAAAAATTGCTAATGTTATATATTTTTGTTTACGAATTTTATCGTTTTTTTACCATGCATGAGTATGGCTTTAGATTATCGAGTATTTAATTAATATATCAAGATAATGTGATAACCTCAAGGCCATACTCTCTGTAATTCGCACGTTCAGTATATTGCCCCGGTGCCCTGTTTGCCACAGGGTGCGAGTCATGCTGAACCGAGGAAAAACCGTGGCCCGAGACCCCATGAAGGTCTCACAAAAAGGAGAATTGAATGGCAATCATTAACATGAAAGAACTATTGGAGGCGGGCGTCCATTTCGGACACCAGACAAGGCGCTGGAATCCTAAGATGAAACCCTATATTTTTGGAGCGCGCAACGGGATTCATATTATTGACCTGCAAAAAACGGTCAGGCTTTTAAAGGTCACCTACGATTTTATTACGAAAATAGTGTCCGAAGGATATTCGGTCCTTTTCGTCGGGACAAAAAAGCAGGCCCATGACTCTGTTATAGAAGAAAGTGATCGGTGCGGGATGTTCCGTGTCGTGAACCGCTGGCTTGGCGGCACGTTAACCAATTTCCAGACAATCAAGAAAAGCATCGCCCGACTCAAAGAGCTGGAAGCCATGAAGGCCGACGGTTCTATAAACCGGTACACGAAAAAAGAAATTATTAAGATGGAAAAAGAACTGTTCAACCTGGAGAAAAACCTGGGCGGTATCAAGGATATGGACGGACTCCCCGGAGCCCTTTTCGTGGTTGATCCCAAAAGAGAAAAAATAGCTGTCAGGGAGGCCAGAAAACTCGGGATCCCTGTGGTCGCTATCGCTGATACCAACTGCGATCCGGATGAAATAGACTTTATTATCCCCGGAAATGACGACGCCATTAGGGCCATAAGACTGATATGCTCTAAAATCGCCGATGCATGTGTCGAGGGTCACAATCTTTCCGAGGAAAGACTCAAGGCTGAGGCCGAGTTGCGTCAAAAACAGGAAGAGGCTGATGAAGCAATATCTGTTTCTGATGGAGATGAAGAAGGAGGCCCTGAGGTCATAATCCTTCCTAAAGATGAAGAAGCGGAAACGACCGAAAAAGATATGGCTTCCGAACAAACAGCTATTGAAAAATAGTTTGATGGCAGGTATCTGAGGGCTGCGTCATGCATGTTGTTGCGAAAAGAGATCCCTCGCCGGCCATCGCGCGATTCTATATAAGGTAAAAACAATCTTTAACCAGTAAGAGCATAATGGAGGAAAACCAAAATTGGCAATTTCTACAGCGACAATAAAAGAGTTGAGAGAAAAAACCGGCGTCGGCATAATGGACTGTAAGGCGGCCCTCCAGGAGTGTGGTGGAGATATCGATAAAGCCATCGACCATTTGAGAAAAAAAGGTATCGCCACCGCTAAAAAACGTGGTGGCCGTGTCACTTCTCAAGGCCAGGTTCAATCATATATACATGCAGGGGGTAAGATAGGCGTGCTCGTGGAAATCAATTGTGAAACGGACTTTACCGGCAAGACCGAAGATTTCAAAAATATGGTAAAGGACATTGCCATGCAGATAGCCGCGAGCAGTCCCGTAGCCATTGACCGGGAAAGAGTACCCGAAGATATAGTGGAAAAGGAAAAAGATATTTATCTTACCCAGGCAAAAGACTCAGGAAAACCTGAAAAGATAATTGAAAAGATCGTTGAAGGAAAACTTCAGAAGTTCTTTACTGAGGCTTGTCTTCTGGAACAGCCTTTTGTAAAGAACCCGGATATATCAGTTCAAGACCTTATAAACGAAATGATGGCCAAGACGGGAGAAAATATTCTTATCAGGCGATTTGTCAGGTTTCAACTCGGGGAAACCGATGAATGACGTCCCTTCTAAATTCAAGAGAATCCTGCTCAAATTGAGCGGCGAGGCCCTCACAGGTGATCAGTCGTACGGGATCGATCCGGATATTCTTGAAAGCGTGGCCTTTGAAATCTCTTCCATCCATAAACTCGGTGTGCAGGTGGGGATTGTGATTGGAGGTGGTAACATTTTTAGAGGCCTTCAGTCTGCAACATATGGGATAAAGCGTAGTGCGGCGGACCATATGGGAATGCTGGCTACCATCATAAACGCACTTGCATTGGGCGAAACCTTACTGCGACTAGGGTCCGAGACGAGAATCATGACCGCCATAGACATGATCAGAATCGCCGAACCCTATGTCAGGGAGCGAGCCGTTAGCCACCTATCCAAGAATCGTATTGTCCTTTTTGGAGCGGGAACAGGTAATCCGTATTTTACCACGGATACGGCTGCAGCCCTCAGGGCTATTGAGATCGAGGCCGATGTCCTTTTAAAGGCGACAAGGGTTGACGGTGTGTATGATGCTGATCCCGAGTTAGAACCTTCCGCAAAACTATTCTCTGAACTGACCTACCGTGAGGTACTCGAAAAAAATTTGGAGGTCATGGACCTGACAAGTGTTTCTTTGGCAATGGGCCAAAAGCTGCCCATTATTGTCTTCAATATAAAGAAAAAAGACAATATCACAAAGGTCATATCCGGACAAAAGATAGGCACTTTGATTTCAGGGTAAGTATTCAGCGGTCTTCAAAATTCAGCCTAAAGAACCCGTCTAATTCCATGAGGAGGAAAGCTATGAAGGATGAAATCCTTTCTGAACTACGTGAGAAAATGACCAAGACAGGTGAGGCTCTCAAAAAGGAATATATGAGGATTAGGACCGGCCGAGCTTCCACTGCATTATTAGACGGCATCAAGGTCGACTGCTACGATACTCAAATGCCGCTTGAACAGGTAGCTTCAATCTCTGCACCTGAAAGCCGCCTCATCATGATTCAACCGTGGGATCAATCAATAATAGGAAGCATTGAAAAAAGTATTCTAAAATCTGAACTGGGTTTGACTCCCATGAATGACGGCAAAATCATCAGGATTTCCATTCCTCCACTAACGGAAGAAAGGAGGAAAGAGTTGGCCAAACTAGCGAGGAAAATGGCTGAGGACAGCAAAATTGCCATCCGTAACCATAGACGGGAGGCAAATGAAATGTTCAAGGAGTTGAAAAACGAAAAAGAAATATCGGAAGACGAGTTTCATAAATGCCATGACGATGTGCAAAAGATAACGGATGAATTCATTAAGAAAATTGAGGAAATTACCGCCCGGAAAGAAAAGGAAATCATTGAATTCTAAAGCAGTTCAGCGATTTTAGGCCAAACGGTCATGCCGCTTCAAATCAAAAAACGGTCTACGTGACCAACCATCTCAATAGGCCAATCTAACAAATCTTAAACAATGTCCCATATTGATCCTAAAAAATTACCGAAACATGTCGCCATAATCATGGATGGCAACGGCAGATGGGCCAAAAAGCAGGGTATGACGCGTGTCATGGGTCATCAAAAGGGAGCGGAAGCTGTCAGAGGAGTTGTCAGAACCAGCCGTGAAATCGGTATCCAATGGCTCACGCTTTACGCGTTCTCGGAAGAAAACTGGAAAAGACCAAAAACGGAAATTATGGCCCTGATGAAGCTTTTGAAACGCTTTCTCAAAAGCGAACTGGAGGAGATGCTGGAGAACGGAATACAGCTCCGAACCATTGGTAGGACAGCCAGGCTTCCGGATGACACAAGGAAGGTCCTACTTGACACTATAAAGAAAACCGCTCCCAACCGGGATATGGTACTAACGCTCGCCCTCAGTTACGGGGGTAGACAGGAGATACTGGATACAATTTTAAAGATATCCAGGAAGATTGAATCCGGGTCCATAACCTCCAGTGATATATCGGAGAAACTAGTCTCAGACTTGCTCTACTCGGAAGATATGCCGGACCCTGACCTCCTTATTAGGACAAGCGGTGAAAGCCGTATCAGCAATTTTCTCCTATGGCAAATCGCATACAGTGAAATCTATGTCACGACCACCCTGTGGCCCGATTTTAATAAAAATGAATACCTCGAGGCCATCCTGGATTTTCAGAAAAGGGAAAGAAGATTCGGTGCTACCAGCAGCAGGGAGTAGGTGGTGAGGAGCTAATTTCAAAATGCATCTGAACCGATGGCTTACCGGAATAATCGCCGTACCGTTTTTAATATATATAATTGGATTCTGCCCCAGATGCATTTTTTATGTGCTGCTCTATCTCGTTTCCCTGGCCGGGTTGACGGAGTTTTACAGAATAACCACCCCTGATCTTTACAAGATGTGCAATTGGGCTGGATATTTTCTTTCACTGCTGCTTTTCCTTTCCATATTCAAAGGCAATATCTATTATTTACCTGCAGTCATTGCCCTTTGGGCATTTGTTCCCATGACACTTTTCATGTTAATCCCTCCTTCAAAACCAAGACAATCAACGGGTGATCTCGGCAAAGCATTGCTGGGGCCTGTATATGTCAGTCTTCCCCTGGGAATGCTCATGATCATCGACAGATATCCACAAGGGAACCTATGGATTTTTTTCCTCCTATCTGTCATTTTTGCCGGCGACACCGGGGCATTCTATTCCGGAAAGCTTTTCGGAAAGCACAAACTTTACGAACGGATCAGCCCGAACAAAACCTGGGAAGGCGCCATCGGCGGACTGTTTTGCAGCATTATCGCGGCCTTCTGGTTTCTGAGGATACTGCGTATACATCAGGTCGACTTGAGCATTCTGGCCCTTGTGATAACCCTTTCAGTCACTGGACAAATAGGGGACCTGGTCGAATCCATGCTGAAGAGAAGTAGCGGTGTAAAAGATTCAAGCCGCCTCCTTCCAGGACATGGAGGGATCCTGGACCGGATAGACGGCCTGCTTTTTGCCGTCCCGGTTCTTTATATGTACTTGCATTTTAATATAGTTTAATATTCATATTTGACGGACTCGTAAAAAGTCCGTCAATCCCGCAAAGCGGGAGGATGAGGGTGGAACCATTTGAATTCACTTCAAATGG
>CAZIXY010000075.1:0-12302 GCA_964543315.1 uncultured Desulfobacteraceae bacterium
CTCGGCATTCAGTGCCTTGCAATAAGTCTTTCGGCTAATACCCACAGCTTTTTCGTTTAGGCGCACGGCCCAGACATAATAGACATGTCGGCATCCCGGTCTAACTTTGGGAGCAGTAAGGCCTTCAAGGCCCTTAATACCATCGGTTAGGGCCTGGGCCAATGCTTCCCTTTTGCCCACATGCATGTCAATCCTTTTGAGCTGCTCCATCCCGATGGCGGCCTGAATCTCTGTTAAACGGAAGTTGAAACCGACCATATTGGTCAAATCTTCAATCGAGTACTGCTCAACCACGTTTTCTCCATGGTTCCGGATAAGCTTCAAACGCAACGCAAGGTTGTCATTTTTTGTGACACATACACCCCCTTCGCCCGTATGGATATGCTTATGGAAGTTAAGGCTAAAAACACCTATATCTCCGATGGTTCCGGCAAACCGGCCATTATCCTCAGCCAGAGGTGATTGAGCGTTATCCTCTATTAGAATAAGTTTGTTCTCTTCCGCAACTTTCAGCAGTTCATCAAGCCTTGCCGGATGACCAAATAGATTTACTGCAATGATGGCTTTCGTTTTAGGTGTGATAGCTTTTCTAACGGATTCAGGGTCCAGGCCGAATGTTTCTTCTTCTATATCCGCGAAAACCGGAATACCTCCGTATATAAGCGGGGCCATTACCGTAGCGGACATAGTGTAAGGAGGAACAATGACCTCATCGCCCGGGCTTATTCCAGCGGCACCGACAGCGGCATACAGGCCCGAAGTTGCTGAATTCACAGATACAGCATGCTTCGCCTGAAACCTCTCAGCCCAAGCCTTCTCAAAAGCCTGGATTTCAGATCCGCCCCAGTATTCGTCACTTGGGCTCCCGTAAAATCCGGACAGCTTACCCGAGCGCATGACTCTGATAACCGCCTCGATTTCAGCCTCTCCAATGGAGTTGTAAGAAGCAAGGGGCGATTTAAGAACCGGCTGGCCACCTAAGAGGGCAAGTTTACTCATAATCTCCTCTCATTAAATAATACCGGATTCTTTCTTCTGTCCATCTACTGCAAACGCTTTGATCGTTCCTTTGAGTTGTCAAAGCGTATTAACTGTTAATCAGAGGGTATCTCAACCGCCACCCACCGTCTTCTTTTTTCCAAATCTCGGGATTGCGGTGCTTGTCCACAATATGGTGAAATTCATCTTCCGATAAATCAAGATATTCCAAAACTTCATCAAAAAATTCTTGTGGAAACTCGCTGTCATACTTACCTGCTAATTCCAGACCTTCCTCCCTGGTCATGTGTCCGTTTTGAATCATCCTTGAGGCATCCCGAATCGCTCTTCCAAAGCCGAATTTAATGTACTGCATATAGTAGTAAAGTGGATCCATCTTATCATCAAGACTGTCGAAATTGGTAAAAGTGCCTACAGTCCTTCCTTTGGGATGGGTCATAAAATCGATCTTTTCTCTGATATACTGATAATTCTCATACATGCTCCACTTATTAAAATAGGCAAAGTAGTAGGCTGTAACGCCGGCTTCTCGGATTTTTTCGAGATCGGGATAAAGATAGGACTGTAAGTCATTTTCCGAAATTTTTTTATCCGTCCAGTTGGCAGGATCATCACCGATTTGATGCTCGATAACTTCCGTAAAGTCACGAGATTTTCCCGAATCTTTGTGTATGACCTTGCCCCCATATTCGGTCTCTCCGTGTTCCGCATAAAAAATAAGGGGAATCCTATAGCTGACCGCTACCTGGACAGGAACAGCATTGACACCTGCATCCCAGGCCACTTTCTGGTTCCCTCGCTCGATAAAGAAACGCTTGGCCAGTCTGCGATGTATTTTCTGGTTCGGGCGAAAGAAAAGATGATCAAAACCTGCGCGTATGAGTGACTCCCGATTATGACTCCCCACCTCGTTTGGCATCATGGGGGAAAATGTCACGAGAAGGGGGTTCATGCCAAATTCATATTTTAATTTATAGGCTATGGTGCTGCTGTCTTTACCTCCGCTCCACGGCACTATACAGTCCCAGGATCCGTCTTTTGAACGAAATCGATTCAAAATTTCCAAAAATTCCTTCCTGCGCAATTCCCAATCGATTCCTACTTGTTTTTGCTCCGCATGACGACAGGCGTTACAAACACCTTCCTTGTCAAATACAATGCGAGGCCTTGAATTGGGCATCAAGCATTTAGAGCAATATTTGATCTTTCTACTGCCTCTTTCTATATACTGTTTTTCTGTAATTTGTCCCACAATGGCTCCGTTTCCCCTAATTCCTCATATCTATGCCAGCTCTTACCAGGTACTGCTTGGCACTCTTTATGCTGCTTTCAGTAAAATGGTAGATATTCGTTGTGCATACACCGGATGCACCGCCTTCTTTCAATCCATCCAAAAAATCCTTCCATTTCCCGGCCCCGCTGCAAACAAGCACAGGGATATCAACTGAATCTGAAACCATTCTGTTCAACCGATTATCATATCCCTGGAGTGTTCCATCCATTTCGAGGGACTGGATAAGTATCTCGCCGGCGCCATATTCCTGAACCGTTTTGGCCCACTTTTGAGCCTTTAGTCCTGTCGGCCTTGTTCCCCAATGAGAAAATATTTCGTAGTCTTCTCTTCCATTGCACTTGGTATCCATCGATACGACCACACACTGTGAGCCGAACAGTTTTGCAGCTTCATTAATGAATCCGGGTTCAATGACGGCTTGGGTGTTGATTGCCACTTTGTCGGCACCGATTCTCAAGAGGCTTTTAAAATCGTTAATCGAGCGGACTCCGCCACCAACAGTAAGAGGTACAAAGCAGTTATTTGCGAAATGGCTAACAACATCCAAGAAATTTTGTCGGGTTCCCTCCCCTTCTCTAGTTATATCCAGGAGTACGATTTCATCTACCGACCAGGCGTCAACGAAGTTGAGGGTATATCGATAGTCCGGAATAAAGTTCCTGGTTCTGAAAAGGATACCATTATTCACAGTGAGCACAACTATAAGTCGTTTTCTTACCACTTCATCATGCCTGTTTTATGTAGTTCCTCAGCAATTCAAGACCCCATTGCTGGCTCTTTTCCGGGTGGAACTGGGTAGCAAAGATGTTGTTTTTTTCAATCGCTGCGGTGAACCGCATACCGTAATCACATTCCCCGATAATCATACTCTGATCGGAACATGTAACATGGTAGCTGTGAACATAATAAAACAGCGCGTCCTCAGGTATATTTTCAAAAAGTTTGCTTTCCTTTCGCTGAAACAGATCGTTCCATCCAACATGAGGCAATCTTAACCTTCCGTTGGTATCAATTTTCTCCACAACCGCATCGATCCACCCTAACCCACGATGATATCCAAATTCACAGCTTTCTTTAGCCATTAATTGAAATCCCAAACAGATACCAAGAATGGGCCTGGATTCTCTAAGCACCAGACGATTGAGTATATCTTCCAAACCCAGTGCTCTCAAGTTCCCTATTCCATCTCCGAAGGCACCGACACCCGGTAGTATCAGTTTGTCCGCCTTTGTAAGTTCATTAGCATCATTGGTAACGACGGCTTCAGCGCCTAACCGTTCAATGGCACCGGCTACAGATCGAATATTTCCAAGACCGTGATTAACGATTGCAATCATGCCGTCCTAAAGACCTCATTAGGCTTTAACGCAAAAAGGCGTCCTCCGTTCTCACCGTTCTTTTACGAAAATTGTTCGAGAAACATTTTACTGCATAGGAAATAGAATAAAAATTTGCTTTCGCTGTTTGGAAGATATTCTTTCTCCAGGATCTCTTCAATCAGTGACTTGTGAACATGATCAAAGATAGGGCTTTCGTCCAGAAGTTCCCCTCTCACCCTCTGGTCTTTCGCGTTCAGAAACGAATGAATCGGAGCATTGAAACCAACTTTACGTCTGCTTTTCAAAATGTCTTCGGAAACAATTCCCTTCATAGCATCACGCAGCACTTTCTTATTGTATCCTTCACCGATCAGATAGTCTGAGGGAATGGAATAACAAAATTCAAACAGTTCACGGTCAAGAAAAGGGGATCTGTTTTCAATGGAGTAGTACATGGCATTAAGGTCATCCTCGTGGAGAATTACGGGTACCGATTCACTGAACAGTTCATTGAGCATACGGTTTCTCAAAAGTTCATCACAGTAAAGGACTTCTGTAAAGGTCTCCTTAAACTCCCCCTTAAGGTAGTTGGCAAAATAATCTGCATCCAAGTAAATATGCCTTCTTTCGTCGGGATTTTTTACGAATACCTCAGGGTCCTGAAGAACCGGATTTCGTACAATCGGTTTTATATGCTTAACCCAGTGTTGTAACGATCTCTGGAAAAGCGACGGGTTGTTTCTTACTTCATATAAATACATGCCATGGTGGTCGTAATAACCGGTGAAAAGTTCATCTGCAGCCGTCCCACTTATGGCGATTTTATAGCCTTCCCGTGCAATACGCTCCATCAGCAACCAGTGAGCATAGTAGCTAATAGTATAGACCGGTGCATCGTGATATTGAATAAGATGGCGCAGGTTTTCAAGGAAACCGTCCGTATTAAGCGAAACCGACGTATGTCTAATACCGAGGTTTGATACCGAACAATCTACAAGGTCCTGTTCTTCGTAGCGCTCATCGGTATTGGCGATAGTGAAGCCATGAACGTCATGGTTGCAAACGTTTTTGGCTATGCTTATCAGAGAATTCGAATCTACCCCTCCACTCATACAGAATGCTAATGGAACGTCTGCGCGCAGGCGCAGTCGCACGGATCTAATAAGGGCATCACGAGCCCCGGCAACTGCGTCGTTATAAGTCATTGACGAATCCATTGAATAAAGGGGCGTCCAGTACTTTTCTTGTAACCGCGAACCACCAGGCATAACTATCAGGACCGAGGAAGGTGGAAATTCATGAACATCGTTGAAGAAAGTCTCATCCACCTTGTACAAGGATTTATATCCATTGACCAGGTAACGATATATATGGCGGTAGTTAACTGTGAACTTTTTTCCGGAAAGGGCGTGAAGCAGCTTTACCTCCGACCCGAAATAGATCCCCGTCTTATCTTCATACAAATACAGCGGCTTTTCTCCGAATCGATCGCGCGACAGCGTAAGGGAGCCGTCATTTTCATCATACAGAGCAAAGGCCCACATGCCCTCGCACCGGTCCAGCCCCTCCCACCCGTACATGTCGATACAGCGGAGCAATACCTCGGTATCGCTCGTGGTCTCGAAAGACTGTCCTTTGGCTACAAGCTCGCTCTTGAGTTCTATATAATTATAAAGCTCTCCGTTATCTACCAGCACTTTGGAGCCGATTTTAAAAGGCTGATTTGAACGTTTGTCGAGATCGATTATAGAGAGGCGGCTGTGCAGCAGGCAGATGTTCTTACCTGGCCTATAGCTATGACGGTAGACACCTTTGGCATCAGGACCCCGTCGTTGCATGAGACTGAGACATTCCCCAATCCTCTCATTGGGTATTTCCAAATTTCCCAAATATCCTGCAATACCGCACACCTTATTTTCAGGATCCTTCCTTTTCAAGATCTTGAGGCAAAATCAGTTCCCCTCGGCTTATAGGGCGCCTAACTACACGGCCGATGATTTCCTGCTCTCTCCCCGGGGCTAATCCGTTCCCCGGTCTGACCCAGCTAAGATGATTCCATTGCAGCCGAACACCCTTGTCGAGATCAATCCTGGCACCGATTGAGCGTTGAACCGATTTCTTGACACTCTCTTCACATTCAACGGGTTTTTTCTCACTGCTTCCCAGCATTTGAACAGCCGTTCTCACTCTTTTTACAAGCTCACCCATCTCGTTCGGATCTGCCGAAAGCTGATGGTCCCTAAAACCCGAGTATTTTTTATTGATTGTAAAGTGTTTCTCGATTATACGCGCGCCCAATCCAACCGCAAGAACAGCAGCCTCGGTGCCCATTGTATGGTCTGAGTATCCTACCGTAACTCCCAATCTCTTAAGACTTCTGATTGCGAGTAGATTCGCATCGGAATTCAGCGTCGGATAGCAGGATATACAGTGCAGCAATGCAAGTTCCTGCTTGATGCCTCTCTCCTCCCAGATGTGAAAAATGAAATCCTTGGAACGAACTGTATCTTCCAGGCTTAGGAATCCAGTGGAAAGCAAAACGGGTTTCGCTGTTTTAGCGACCTCTTCCAAAAGAGGAAAAAACTGGTTATCTCCTGAGGCGATTTTAAAAGCTGGAACGAGAGGATTTAGAATTCTGATGCTGTCAATATCAAACGGTGTTGAAAGAAACAGCACGTTTTGATTTTTTGCCACTTCCGACAGTCGCTCAAATTCGTCAAAACTTAAACTAAATCGATTGAGCTGTTTGATCCTCTCGGTCTGATTCACGGAAATCAGTAATTCCGGTACGATAGTCTGGAACTTGACTGCATCAGCCCCTGATTCTGCCGCAAGGCCGATCATTTCCTCGGCCAATCCAACACTGCCTTCGTGGTTATTACCGATTTCGGCAATAATCAACACCTTTTGGTCCAGATCAATGTCGGCAATTTTCATCGCGGTTTAACTATGGTGATAATGAAAAACGTATGAGGCATCACTGAATATAAATTCAAGTTTCTCATACATTCTTATGGAAGGTATGTTGGCTAACTGAGTTCCTACCCGCACCTTGTTGAATCCCTTGAGGTTTCGCTGGGCATAAAGTATCATATCACTTGCGACTCCCTTCCTCCTGAATAATCCATCCACGGCTATCAGGTCTATGATCAGGTCTTCTTTAGAATACAATAGCTGAAGAAATCCGGCTATCTTGCCGTCAACTGATGCCACGACCATACTGTCACCGCGTTTCCCAAGAAAGAAATTATCGGCCCAACTCGCCTTAACCAGGTTTGCTTTCTCATCCGTGATTAATGGATCCAGATGGAACCTTGAGTAAGAAAAGCTATTAGCAGCTAAGGATCGAACGGCTTGACGATCTTCTGGAACGGCAAATCTAATTTCAGTGGGACCGCTTACTCGACTCTCTGAATCAATCGACTTCTCAAAAACGATATTCGTATCGACTAAATGGAACCCCAATTTTTCCAAAAAATTTATAGCACCAAGATCACTTATCCGGACCTTGGCATAAATAAAGACATTTTTAGGGGCCTTGGATGATAAATACTCCCTAATGGTCGATTCTCGGATTCTAAAAAATTCATCGGTCACATCCAATCGGTATACTTCATGTTGAAGCACATCAGACAGCCATTGATCATAGTAAAGATGCTTTTCCAATGAAATTGACACAGGTCAGCTTAATCAGATAAGAGCTTTCTAAAAGATAAGGTTTATTTTTCCAGAACCTGAAAAATCCTTAAAAAGATCTTTGTACCAGTTGACATATCTTTCAAAACCCTTTTCCAAAGGATATTGAGGATCATACCCAATGAGTTCCCTGGCCTTATCCACTGAAAGCGTTCCTCTGTCCGGCATGAGCCTATCCTTTGGCAAGTATTCAACATTAACATTGGGGAAATATTCTTTTAGAATATCCACCATTTCAGCTATAGATCGCCCCTCTCCATATGTGAGATTAAAAATCTGGTTTTTGGCATTTTCATTGGCTATAATTTGAATGATGCCATTGATCAAATCTCCTATATATGTAAAATCCAGACGATCGGAACCATCGCCATTTACAGTAATACCCAGTCCCTGGATTGCATTCTCAATAAATATTTGACCGACACGGCGACTAACGCATCGCTCGCCATAAAGCGCAGAAGGCCTGATGATCGTATAAGGCATATCAAAAACCTGATTGTATGCGATGACAAGCTTCTCCCCGCCAAATTTGAGCGCCCCATATATGCCCAACGGCTCACAGCGAGTCTCTTCTACAACAAAATTTCCTTGGAAATGACCATAGACCATACTTGATGAAAAATAAATAAAGTGCCCTCCTCTTTCACGTGTGCAATCAAGTGCGTTCTCCAGGGTACGAAAACTGTGATCAAAGGTGCTATAGGGATCCCTGTTTGATTTGTTTGCGTGAGCTACGGCAGCAAGGTGAATGACCACATTGGGTTCCAAATCCTCCATATACCTTTGCATCCCGTGGTAATCTCGACAATCGAGCGGATACAGAGGTATTTCGGCCTCTCGCAAAAGCCTAAGCCTTTCACCTAATATTTTCATGCTTAAATCTTTGTTCCCCTTGCCTTCCTGAAAACTGAGAAAGGAAAGGAAATTATTGACCTGCAGGCTGTCAAGAATCCAAAGTTCTGCTCCCAACTCTTTGAGTTTCAATGCTAAATTATGACCAATAAATCCTGCACCGCCGATGAGCAGAATTCGCTTTCCAGCTAACAATACACTCATTTCATTTAACCTCCGCAATCGCGTTTTTTAAAATCTTTATAATATAGTCCATATCCTCAATCCCAAGATGGGGCCCGACAGGAAGGGCTATTGAGGAATTGCTTATCCTTTTTGCCTTAGGGAATCTTGTTTCGCTAAAGCCATATTTGTTCTTAAAATATGTCATATGAGGAACAGGTCTTGGATAATATACACTTGTACCGACTCCATTTTGCTTCAGGCTTCTGACAATTTCATATCTTTTCTCCGACATATAATCTTTGAGGAGTACCGAAAGACAAAAATAACTGCTTTGATATTCACCATGGCTTGATTGAAACTGTTCAATTTCATCTATCTCTTCCAGACCTTTACTCAGGGCCTCATAATTCTTTTTCCTTTTTTTAAGAAAATCATTCATTCGCTTCAACTGCTCAATGCCCAATGCCGCCTGTATTTCATTTAGGCGATAATTGAGCCCAAGCATTGTGACATCATATATTCCGGGAATCTTTCTCTCTCCCATGTGACGGTCAACGCCAAACGCCTTTTTATGTTGAATCCGCGAAGCCAGATCCCCGTGCCTTGTAATAAGCATACCTCCTTCAGCAGTGGTCATGTGCTTTACGGGATAAAATGAAAAACACCCGACATCTCCGCTAAGACCCGCATGTACACCCTTGTAATAAGTACCTATAGCCAGAGCACAGTCCTCAACAACGAAAAGGTTATGCTTACCGGCAATGGCATTAATCCTGTCCATGTCCACGGACATTCCCAAAAAATGGACCACCGAAATGGCCTTGGTGCTGTCAGTCACGGCGTCCTCAATCTGGTCTAGATCAATATTGCCGGTTTCGATTTCCGCATCCACAAATACGGGACGCGCTCCCGTAAATTCAACGGCATGGGCGGTAGCAATATGGGTCTGGGCCGGCACAATGACCTCGTCACTCTGGCCGATGCCAAGGTCGAAATAGGCCAGGTGAAGCGCTGCGGTACATGAAGAGACCGATATTGCGTGCGGTGAGCCGGTATATCCTGCAAATTGTTCTTCAAATTCCTTTGCCTTAGGACCATGAACAAGTATCGGGCCGTTCAATACATCTGCAACTGCGTGCTTTTCATTATCGTCAATCATCGGTTTTCCGAACGGGATACTCCTCACGAGGTGCCTCCTTTAATAATTCCTTTAAATATATTCAATTTCTATAGCCTTTTCTTCCTTAATGGCCTTTTCAGCTGCAAAACATACCGATATGGTTGAGAACACATCTTCTGCTGGGACAATAGCCCCTGGCTTGTGTACAAGTATGGAGTCAATAAATGTCGTTATGACCTTGTCCCTTTCCTCGATACCTGGATATTTTTCCCTGACTTCAACTCTCGCCGTCTCTTTTCCGCCGGACTCTATCCATATTCCACCTGATATTTCATGCAGAAAACTTTTTTTCGTGCCGAAAACAGTAATCCGATGAAAATGGGGATGAACACATCCTCCATTGGCACAGACCTTGGCGATCATTCCGTTTTCGAACTTCATTAAAATAGATGCAAAGTCGCTAAACCTGAATGAGGAACCGCCCGTGGCGATCTGGTTCCCATAAGCCTGCACTTCCCGTGGTTTCTTACCCGAAATCCATATTAAAAGGTCAATCATGTGTACCGCCGCTCCAAGGACTATGGAGTAGAATTCCATGTTTCCCCTCCACCCATCGGTCATCTTATGTATCCGTCCCCAAAAATAATCCCCTTCCATATAAAAAATCTTCCCCATTTCCTTCGAGAGGACCGCTTCCTTCAAACGCACAAACCTGGGGCAGGTACGAAGGGGTAAATTGGAGGATAAGTGAATATCACGATTTTTGTCCAGGACCCTTCTTATGGAGATGGCTTCATGTGGATAAAGGCACAATGGCTTTTCAACAAAAACGTGCTTGCCGTTCTTTAGGGAACTTAAGACATGCTCATAATGATAGTTATCAAATGATGCCACTGAGACGATGTCTAATTCAGGATCATATATTATGTCTTTGGCCTCTTTGGTGATTCTCATAGCCGGGTATTCTTTAATTGCCTTAGCGTATTTCTCTTCTGAAAAGTCACAAAGGGCGGCAACCCTGCATCCTGGATGTCTGTTGAATGCCTCTACGTGCTTTTTGCCTACTCCTAAACCTATAATTCCTGCTTTAAGCATATTTTTAGATTTTAAGCGAATGACAGCTCTATCAAGTCTTCAAAATTATATTCCCAGTGAGGCCTTTCCATGGAATTGATAATCGCCTGAAAACGGCTCATGTCTTCGGGCGTGTTAACGGACAATTCCAAATTTCCATAGTCCTTTTCAGACTCAAAGTTGTGAATAGCGAATTCGGCATTGTGGGTATAAAAATAACGTGTAACGTGTTCAAGTTCATCAGGGGCAAGCATCCTACTATATGTTTTCTTGAAAACCCTGCTATCCAGAACTTCAACGGACTGCCCTTTTGGAAAGGTTCTTTTTAAGGTGTTGGTAACCAGATCAAAATGACCTGATTGAAATAATCTAACAGCCCTGTCCACAATGCGGTAGTCAAGTAAGGGGCTGTCTCCGCTCAACCGGACGAAAACGTCAAATTTGTTAACATCAATTGCTTCCATGAATCTTTTTGCAACGTTATCAAGCGAGCCCCGGTAGTGATCCACTCCGATATGCCTGCAAAATTTCTCCACAGCATCGTCGGAATTTTTATTCGATGTCGCTACAACTACACGATTTACCGACTCACATTTGTCGAGGCTCTCAAGCAGGTATTCGAGCATGGGTTTTCCGTTCACCTTGTGAAGCACCTTTCCCGGATATCTGACGGAACTCATTCGGGCCTGAACAACAACACCAATCGACATGATTTACTCTTCCTTCAATCAACTCTTTTAATTATCTCGCCCTAACTTGTTACACCGGCCTGCATCCCGCTCACTTTATAGTACCATTCCTTTGAAACAAGGAGCTGATCGTGAGTTCCCATCTCCACTATTCGACCTCCATCAAGAACGATTATTTTATCCGCACCCCGGATCGTGCTAAGCCTGTGGGCAATAACTATGATAGTGACCTTACGCTCTTTACGCATTAAGTTGATCGCATTATGGATGTCTTTTTCAACTTCTGAATCCAAAGCGCTGGTAGGTTCATCAAGTACTAAAATCGCTGTATTTTGCATGAATGCTCTTGCAAGAGAAAGCCTCTGTCTTTGACCTCCTGAAAGGCGCACACCCCTTTCACCCAACACTGTTGAAAGTCCTTCCGGCAATGTCTTTACAAATTCCTCGGCTCCCGCCTTTTTAAGAATTTCCCATACCTTATGCTCGGGAACACCCAAATGAGCAAAAGTGATATTGGCCAGAACCGTGTCATTAAACATAAAAGCATCCTGAGATACAAAAGCCATGGCCCTTCTAAGGGAGCTTAATTCAAAAGATTCCGCAGGACGACCATCAAAAAGTATTTCTCCTTTCTGGGGGATACGAAGCCTAGCTATAAGGTCCACTAAAGTCGACTTTCCGGCACCGGACGGACCTACCAGAGCGGTCATTTCACCTGCTTTAAATACAACATTAATATCTGAGAGAGCGGGATAAGATTGCCCGTTATATGTAAATGTCAAATCTTGAAATCTGATTTCCTTTTTGAGGCTCTTGAAAATGCGTTTTCCATCTCCCTTTTCAATAGCCTGTTCAGCATCCTTTAATCCCCTTAAAACGGCCTCAACACCTCCCAATTGAACATGGAAAGTTTGGCGAGAGCGCAGAAATTCCTTGCACAAAGGCATTAGCCTAATCAGGATAAGAATGAACAATAGTTAGAACCTGATCTTCAGACTCACTTGTTTGTTCAGACCTTATCCAACAAAAAATGAAGAGAAACTTAAAATGACGGCCCCTACCCCCCAAGAATAATTCGATTTTCCTTTTGACCT
>CAZIXY010000076.1:0-12284 GCA_964543315.1 uncultured Desulfobacteraceae bacterium
CCCTTCAGTCTTCAGTCTAAACACCTTTCGTTCGACCTTGAGGCCTTTCGGCCCCGAGACTTGTCGACGAGCTCAAGTCGAGTCGCTCAAGGCCGAGGGGCTCTCGACAGGCAGCCTGACTACGTGAGTAGTCACGATTTTTCTTGAAATGGCAACGCCAAATTGGCGTTAAAAATAATATGTCAGGGCAATAATAAAGTATGATATAAGTGCCTGTGCAATGTTATAGTAAAATGAAGGTAATGAACCTTAGGATGTCTGGGTTTTTCAGATGAAAAACATAAATATATAAAGCGAGGTGGAAAAATGAAAGTCAGAAATTTTATGAAAAAGGATGTCATAACGGTTGATTTCGACACGCCTATTATGGATGCCCTGGAGACCATGAAACAAAACAAGGTCAAGAGATTGCCAGTTACAAAAAACGGCAAGTTCGTAGGCCTTATTACAAGAGCAATGATACGAGATGCCTCACCGTCAGACGCAACAAGTCTCAGTATTTACGAGTTGAATTACCTTCTTTCAAAAATGACCGTCGGAAATATAATGGTCAAAAAGCCTGTCACCATATCACCAGATCTGCCCGTTGAGGAGGCAATCAGGCTCGGCAAGGAACACCGAATAGGAGGGTTCCCGGTAATTGAAAATGGCGAACTTGCAGGTATTATTAGCGAATCAGATATCATATGGGTCGTATCGAATGCCCTGGGCCTCGGCGAAAAAGACAGCAAGCGCGTCACCATTAATGCAACAGGCAAACGATTTGGATACCTCAGGGAACTTGTTGAAGTGCTGGACTCAAACAATATTCCCATATTGAGTCTCTTGACCATTCCAACGTCCAAGGAAGACTGGTCTCTGATTCTGAGGCTTAAGACAAAACACGCTTCCGTTGCAGTAGAGGATTTAAAGAAAAAGGGCTTTGATATAGCGGACGTGACTTAATATTGAGCCCGGCAATTTTCTTTTTTTTATCTTAGACACTGAACCACCTGCCCCTTTTTTAGCATAGAAGATGGATCCCCACGGGTAAACCCGTGGTTTCCCTAAGTTACCCGTCTTCGCCTTCAGCTACGACGCGGTTATCCGCATCAGCTTCGGGGCGACATCACGCGGTAGCATAACGATCGCTTGCGCATTTATTTACGTGCAAGCCCGGTGTCTTCTGCGAAGGCGGATAAAAACTGCATGGTGAACCATGCTCGTGAACACAATAAAATACCACGAAGAAACAAATTACCAACGTCACAAGCTAAAGGGGCATTTCCTTGACCTGAAAAACCATCCTGACGTTTTCAAGACCTATCCCGGTGTCGAGCTTTACAAGCTTCCAAGGATTTTCGAATTCCCGCAAACAAATCTTTCCAACCTTATCAAAAAAGACCATCCCCAAAACGAGGCTTCACGCACTCCCGATATCAAAGAGCTGTCACGTATACTGCTATTGACATACAGCATCACTGCCAGGGCCGGACACGCAGGCGGAGATTTTTACTACAGAAGCACCCCCTCGGCCGGCGCACTGTACCCTGTTGAAATCTATCTTGCCGGGAATGACATCCGTGGGCTGAAAGACGGTCTCTATCATTTTTCAATCGCACAGCATGCATTCTCCCTTCTCCGCACAGGACATTTTGCAGCAATTCCCGAAGTAACAGCACACCCCTCTGGATCGAAATTCCCTCACATGACCTTTTTCTTGAGCGCCATCTTCTTCCGAAGTGCATGGAAGTATCGGGGCCGTTCCTATCGATATCACCTGCTGGATACAGGACATCTGCTTGAAAACCTTTTAATGGCCCTGAAATCCAGCGAATTAAACCCGGCTCTTTCATACGACTTTGACGACTCCGGCATCAACCAGCTTCTGGGGCTGGACGATACAAGGGAGGTCTGCCTGTGCCTGTGCCGAGTTCAAGGAAAGGGTGAATTTCAGGAAAAAGCGACACAGAAAATCGATGAACTTCCGGAGCGTTTCAAAAACGCAAGTCAAGTCGCTCAAGATGAGACAGACTATCCCCTTGTGATAAAAATGCATACGGCCGGAAATACGGTTCACTTGCCATCAGAACCGGAGCACCCAATGATCCATAAACTTTGTGCACAGCCCGATCGCTGGGAGAAAATAAAAACACCACTCACCTGGCCGGAAATTATGAGCTATCCTGAAAGCGTCTTTGAACGACGTTCCACACGCAATTTCGTGCAAGCGTCCATAACACAGAAGGCCCTCACCGCCCTTCTTGACAGCCTCTGTGCCAAAAAACCGGGAAACAACGGACAAACATCAAAGATTAACCAGTCTGTATGCATTGGATTTCTGATCGGCAGCGCCGAAGGATTTGCCCCGGGTTTTTACCTGCTTGATGCGGGATCACAATCCACAGGCATGGTTGCTTCAGGTCTTTTTAGGGACCGAATGGCGCGCATCTGCCTGGATCAGGCATGGCTCGCCGGCGCGGCGGTCCATTTTCTTTTCATGGCCGACCTGAAAGTGCTGGACCAACAGTGGGGCCCGAGGGGTTACAGATACGCTATGATGACGGCAGGCCGGCTGGGGCAAAGGGTCTATCTTGCAACGACTGCTATGGGGTTGGGGTGCTGCGGGATCGGCGCATTTTATGATATGGAGGCGGCCGACCTGCTTGGTCTTAACAAGGAATCACGACTCCTTTACCTTGTGGCCGCCGGCTCTGTGAAATCCGGAATAAGGCACTAAAGCATACATTGTAATCCTTACTGCAAAAATACCCCTCTCTAAAAAACGTGTATATCGGATGTTCGAATAGCAAGGTAAAAATCCCTTTCTTCCGTGACCATCATCTCCAACAGATCGCTCTTACTGAGTATCGTCTGGAAGACTATTTTGCCCGTGCCGGCTGATACCTCGTAATAGGGTCCGCGCTGGATGATATTCAAGACCTTTGCCCGAAGTAAATTAATGCCATTTTCCGAGACGGCCACCTTTCTAAGCACGATGTCTTCAGGTCGAATGGCAATATGGCCCCTCCCCTTCGCAGGGGCCGCTTCCACCTTCAGAGCCAGTTCCTCCACGAAGGCCTTTCCTCTGTCAAAAATAACCGGAAATATGTTCTTCATGCCCACAAATTCGGCCACAAATGGTGTCGAAGGCCTCTGAAATACCTCTGCCACGGCTCCGGTCTGCTCGACCCTTCCCTGATTGATAACCGCCATCCGCTCTCCCAGAAAAAGTGCCTCCGCAAAATCATGGGTAACCATGAGAAAGGTAATGCCCACCTCCTTATGAAGACGCTTGAGCACTTCCCGAATCTCTTCGCGGAAATTAGGGTCCAGGGCGGACAGGGGTTCGTCCAAAAGCAGTACGGAAGGATTCACGGCAAGGGCCCTGGCAAGGGCCACGCGCTGGCTCTCACCACCGCTGAGATTCTTGACAGAGCGGTCGGCAAGGGGCATCAGTCCCAATTGATTCATCAGCCATTTCACCCATTTCTCAGATGCGAGATCATCATTTCGATGGTATCGAAGCCCGTAGGTGATATTATCCAGTACGCATAAGTGAGGGAAAAGCGCATAGTCCTGGTAGACGATCCCTATTCCTCTATCTTCCGGATGCAGGCTCGTAACATCTCGGTCTTTAACCAGGACGTGTCCGCCGGTAATCGGTGAAATACCCGCTATGGCTTCCAGCACAAGAGTCTTGCCGGCTCCTGTTGGTCCAAGCAGCATAAAAAACTCTCCATCGTCTATGGAAAGGTTAATATCATGAACCGTAAACCCGGAAAGCTCAATTCTAAGTGATTCTAATCTGATCATGCTTTGTGCTCTTTCGGCAGTGAGAATAGCCTCAGCAATAAGAACAATACAAGGCACACCAATATCAGCCAGACGGCCACGGGTTGTGAATAGGCCAGCCCATAGGCCATGAAGCGCTCATATATCATAACCGGGGCGATCATGGGGTGATAGGCCACAATAACCACCGCACCGAATTCACTGATGGCACGGGCACAGCACAGGATAATGCCGACAACCATGGATCGCCACGCAAGGGGAAACGTCACTCGCAGGAATGTTCCGGTGAGCGAGGCACCGAGACTCCTCGACACATTTTCCAACCGAACCGGTATAGATTCAAAGCCTGTTTTGACCGTATTTACATAAAAGGGCAAACCGACGAAGGTCAGCACCGTCACAATGCCCGTAACGGTTCCCATGATCTGTATTCCGATACTTTGCATCGCCTGCCCGAGCCAATGGTCCCTTCCTGCAAGGCCCAAAATGGCAATACCGATAACAGGATGGGGGATCATGATCGGCAGATCTATAATGCTTTCCACCAACTTTTTTCCCCGGAATTCCTTACGGGCAAGCAGATAGGCAAACGGTGTTCCAACGAGAAAAGAGATAAGGGCCGCAATACCGGAAGAATAGATACTCAACCATATGGAACGAAGGACATCTCGGTCTTTCGCGGTTTCCGCGATGTCATGAAGGGTGGGCTGAGTAATCATCTCGATCAAGGGAAACAGGATAAACAAGACCACCGTGACCGTAGAGAATACGGCAACCCAGAAAAAGGGATCCAAGCGTTTAGCCTTCATCATTCAACAACCCAGGCCTGTTAAAGAATTATCAAATATAACTGGAACCCATGGATTTCCTAATAGGGACGTAACCCGCTCATAGCAGCAGCGCAGGGATCAGGGAGAATCCATGTGGAATATGTATCCTGAGTCCTGCGCTTGATTGCCCCTTAGCCACGTTCCTTTATCTCTGCCACTCGAGTATTATCGTCATTTACTCGACAATATAAGGACATACCGTCACGGACTAATTTTTTACCTCCACCCATTTCTGAATGGGCTGGGGCAGGCTGTCCTTTACCTTTTGCGACGACACCCTGCAAGGTATAAAGGGAGGCTGTCCCATGTCCTTCAATACCTGCAATCCTCCCTTGGGATCCATTAGATATTTCATAAAAGCAACTGCCGCTTCTGAGTTCGGACCATTCTTGATGATGGTAATCCCGTAGGTGCACGATTTTCCCTTTCGCGTCATCCATGTCCCGGGTTTCTTTCCCGTCACCTTTACCTGCGCCTGCTTGTAAAAGTCGTCATATTTATAGTTGCCCAAATTGATTTCATCGGGGAGCACAATATATTTCAGTCCGTGCTGAACCGCAACAGACAGATATTCCCACGCATAGTCCATATTTCCGGTCTTGAGCAAGGCCACCAGATCTACCGATTTGGCCCTCACATTCTCCTTTGGCCTGTTGGCGATCAATTGATCGTAAAGGCCAGGCGACTTGTAATATTTTTCAGCAAGCTGGAGAACCATCAGGCTCCGGTATCCGCAGGGATCCAGATTTGGGTCCGAATGTCCCCAAACAACACCTTTTCCGGCCAGGATCTTATACCAATTCCCCGCATTCACCTCCTCGGCACACCGGCTCTTTTCCGTATAGCAAAGGACCAGCTGGTTCGCCGCAAACCGGATATTCCAGTCGGCATACTGGGGAATAAGGGTCTTATCAATGATCTTGTAGTCGGCAGAACCCATAATGTCCGCGGGTTTATGAAGCTCTGTAATCATGCGCGCCATTTTTGTGCTTCCGCCCGGTGTTCTCAAGATGTCCAGGTTTGCGTACTTACCCTCGAGGAATTTTTCCATCTTTGTAAATGGCACAGTGAGGCTTCCCGCATGGAAAATAATAAGTTTTCCCTGGGGTTCGGCGCCGGCAGAAAATGGGAACAGAACCACCAATGCAAACAATAAAACAAGTATCCATCTAATCTGTTTCTCAAACTTCTTCATCAATCACTCCTCCTTATTCAATGTCTTTTGTTGTGGAAAAACCATTTTACCGCATAAGCTCAGATCATATCCCTCCAGCTTTTCAGCAATCTCCCGAAACTGTGGTTCATGGAGCAGCCCAAAAAAGAGCTGGACTCCCTCTTCAAAAAAATGCTCTTTTGAAATGAGAAGGTCATACCTTTCCCAGCGTACAGGGATGAAGTCCAGACCCAAAAGTCCGGCAACCGGTTTGATCGCAGGAGCTGCGTCGGCCCGCCCTGAAAGGACCTCCATGGCCACATCCAGGTGGCTTCTGAATTCCTGGTCGTAACCTTCAATGTCTGTCTCTTTGAGTCCGGCCTTCTCCAGTTCCCGGTCAATGAGGAGGCGCGTGCCTGTCCCCTCAGGACGATTGGCGATCTTGACTCCATCCTGACCTAACTCGGGAATTCCTGATATTTTCTTCGGGTTCCCTTTTGCCACCAAGAGACCTTGTTCTCTACGACAAAAGTTAACCAGCACGGGTGATTTTCCCTTGAGCTCTTCCCGGGCGAAATCAAAGTTATACTCCTGTTCATCCTCCTGCAAAAGATGACTGGAAGCTACATGACACAAATCTCGACCCAGGGCCTTGAGCCCTCCCATACTCCCCACATTGCCGAACACGGCAACATGATTCTTGTGGAGACGGTTAAAGAGGGAAATAAACCTGTCTAAAAGGATATCATTACTCCCAATGATAATAAGGATACCGTGATAAGGCGGCAACGGACCCGGGGGTTCAGGGTAATTGACTGTCTGGTTTTCCAACCACTGTTCCACAAGGTGGCGCGGAAAAAGCCACTTGCCGGTGACCTTGCTGGCCGGAAGCCCCTTTTCAGAAACGAGGGTGTAGACCATCTTTTCATTGATCCCTAAAAATTCCGCAATCTCCCGGGTATTAAGCAGATCTTTTTTTTCCATCCCTCATACACCTCCTTTTCAAAATACCCCTGCCGCTCGAGCGAAAATATCTTATATCCATTTTCCTGATATGCATACGTCCAGTATTTTGCTCGATCCTATTAGCAAATCCAGTGACTGGATATAAGGCGGTCGAAACTTGCGGAACTTATGTCGGATGTGACACAAGATACGGCATTAAAAAAGCCGAAATGACGGCTCACGCTTTTCATCCGATTTCGCGTTTGTATGGTTGATCAACGCAGCTTTTATTAACTTTTTCTGTTATATTTTGTCAATAGAATTTTTGTATTTATTTTATATTTTTTTATTATTACTAATAAAAACTATAAATTACACTAATTCCTAGATGAATACCTGGCTTTCGCGCACTTTCTCCTGAATAGCACTTTAACCGGAGGCCCTAAAACGGACTTAAACTTGCCATACAGACATAGATGGTCTAAGATCTGATCTCTGAATATTGACGGACTCGTAAAAAGTCCGGCAATCCCGCAAAGCGGGAGGGTGAGGGTGGAACCATTTGAATTCACTTCAAATGGCGGGAGAGGGGAAACCCTTCCCCGCCGAGTAAAAAGGCGTAACGCGACTTTTTACGAGGTTATCAATATTGGATTAAAAAAATGAGATCAAAACACAAAAAGCTGCGCTCTTTTCGAAGGTCTGACCCTCTTTTTCTGATGTTTATCCCACCCTTAGCCGCGCTGTTTATCAAGCTTCTTATGCTCTCATGCCGCGTCATCAAGGTGAAAGGAGAGGAAAAGATTTGGGGTGCCGACCGGTGCTGGATCTTGAACTCCTGGGACCGATACCTGATCCCGAAGCCCTTTGCCCGGGTAGTCATATGTTATACGGAACCCATTTGGATCCCTCGTTCAGCAAATGGGGATGAATTGGAGGACTATCGTCGTCAACTTGAAAATAGCATGAACCGGGCAACAGGCTGGTACGATGCGTTTTTCGATCAGGAAAGACCATGGCGCAAGATCAAAAAAATGGGCACACCCGAGTTTGGGCCTGTATACGATGAATAGATGCCCCCTTGCATTCAAGGCGCTTTTGTCCGGACTTTTATCATCCCAGATTTTGGGAACACTCCAGGTTTACCTGTCCAACGCCGACCTTTACAGGAAACTCGCGGCCATAAAGGCCGCCGGCTACATGGCAATGCCAAACCAGGAGATTATGGACGGCCTTCAGGACTTCGGTCCCGCTTTTTTCGGGGGGCTTTTTTTTACTCTCACTGCCGGGGCCGGCATTTCCATCTTGGCCTTGGCTGTTTTCTGGATATGGGATCGCCTTTGCGCGAGAAAAGCATTTGTTCTGATTCCCATATTTCTTATCTGGGCTGGGGTCCTCTGGCTGGTAAACAATAGGGGCTTTTGCCCCGTGGTGACGGCCTCCTTTCTTATCACTCCTGCCGTGGTTATTTCTGTGGCCTTGAAATCCATGCATTTACAGCGCGATAAGAACATCTGGTTTGGCGGAATAGTCCAGTTTCTTTCGATTGTCATGCTTGCACTGCTCTGGACATCTCAAATAGACAATCGGTTGTTTTCAAACCTGCGGGACCATTTCCTCTTGTCCAACTCCTTTGGAACAAAGATAAACGATTTTTACTACAAATACACCCTCTATCCCGCCGAGGCTCTAAAGACTTTGGACCAGAAAATTCTCAAGACATGTTACCTTAAACATATAAAGGAAAAGCGAACCGGAGAACTGCTGAAAAAGGAATTGCTCAAGCACGACTACCTTCCCGTGGGGAATGATGTAAAGCTTGATCTGAAAATAGAGGAAAAAAGCAGCGCTCTGGTCTTTAAAAATGCGGACAAAGTGATCTTGAAAACAACACTTACCGAATTTCTCTTCATCCCTCACAAAATCCTCCAAGAGTTCTCCACAAAGAGCGACAAAAATTACTTTTTCCGGCAGTTCACGTTGCTCTCCCTTTTGATGGGATTTCCCATTGTATTGTATATTGTGCTTTATTCCCTGTTCCATTTGATATCGCGTCTTTTTCCGGGATCAACCGCTTCCGCGGCCCTTGCGTCCATCCTCTGTTTCTTGGCCGGACTGGCCTTGCTGGCAACTTTTCACTTTGGCAGGATTGAAAACATTGATCTCAAGGAAATTCCTGCAGCTTTAGAGTCCGAACGCTGGCAGGAAAGGGTCGCCGCCCTGAAAACAATCGACCGGGAAGGTTTGGAAATAGCCGGATTCAGTGCCTATGAAGGTCTCCTCAAGAGCCCCCGTATTGTTGAGCGATACTACGTAGCAAAGGCCCTGGGTGCCGGCAGGCAACCTGAAACATTCAAACAGCTTCTTTCATTTTTAGACGATCCGCATATAAACGTGGTGTGCATGGCCCTTCACTCATTGGGTCGAAGGGGAAACGAGCACGACCTTCAAAGGATTATGAAGCTGCTTGAAACATCCGATCACTGGTACGAACAGTGGTATGCCTACAAGGCCCTGAGAAAGCTCGGATGGAATCAGACCGCATCACAATAGGGACACTCTTAATATGCCTTGCCGCAATTGTCGCGGTGGAAACATCCTCTCATGTTGTGATCCCTGCTTGCACCTGCAATCCATTACTTGTTGTGGGAGCGGCAAGAATAGTTGAGACTGCACTGATCCTACTAACTGTTACAAAGTGGGGCACAGGGTTGTCTTCCATTGGACTGATGGCGTCAACCATGGTTCAGGGATATAAAAAGGGTCTCATCTGGTCCGGCTTATTCGGCCTGGCCTCAGCCTTTGCCTTTATTGCATTCCTTCTTTTTGAGATAGATCCCTTTGCCTTGATAAAGGCCGACCTGCCGAAGATAACCAGCCAACGGATTCTTTTTTTTGCTGTCGGCGGGCTGATAGGTCCCATAGCGGAAGAAGTCTTTTTTCGGGGAATAATCTACGGTTTTCTGAGGCGCTGGGGTACCTTGATCGCTCTGGTTATAAGCACCCTGCTTTTTGTTCTCTTCCACCCTATTACTTATCGCTTTCCCCTGCCCCAGGTTATAGGAGGGACCCTGTTTGCCGTTTCTTATGAAGTGGAAGGGAGTTTAATAGTTCCCATGACTATCCATGTCCTGGGCAACTTGGCCATATTCACTTTGTCGATCATTTGTTAAAGGTTTATGAAAAGCCATTCGTTTAAAGGCGAGGTATGGGGCTCTTCGAAAGGACCCATCTCCCGGATCAAAATCTCCATTCCATCCCACCGTAAAAATTCCTTTCGGGCATGGGATAATAGGTTTCGCTGTAGGCCGTTGTGGAGTAGAGTTCGTCGAAGACATTATTGGCTCCGAAAAAAACTTTCAGCCATTTGTACTCATAAGTCAGTTTCACATCAAATACTTTGTAGGCTTCCAGCTTATCATACAAATCGTTGTTCGCATCGTTTCCGTCATATCGCGATCCAACAAAAGTCCCTGTCAGGGTCAACAAAAAAGAATCCATAAGTCTTAATTCTAATCCAATGCCTGCCTTGTGTCTGGGGACAAGGGGGACATAGGTTTCCCTGTTTTCAAATTTGGCTTCCGTATAAGAGTAATTCCCCCGGAGATAAAGAAAATCAAAGGGGTAAATCTTAACATCGGCTTCCACACCCTTTCTTATGGTCTTCTCGTCATAATTGCGGTTGATGCTTGTTAGGGTCATGGGATCCTCACCATAATAGATTTCATCTTTGATCTTGATATGAAAGAGTGTGACCGACATCTCCGCAAAATCCCCAACACGTTGTTTCGCTCCCACATCAAGATGCAATCCTTTCTGCGGATGGAGATCGTCATCTGCCTCGGCGAGTTCATCCACATTCGGGTTACGAAAGCTCTGCGCATAGCTTGCAAACAGGGTCGTGTGTGATGCTGGAAGGTAAGTCAGCCCGAAATCGAATGCGTCATTATTCCATGTCCTTTCCCTGGGTGTTCCCCTGACCCACATTGAATACAGATAGCCAAAGGGAGGGTTTGGATCAAAAAAATCCTCGTACACATCCGTCCGGTAAACACCTTTGTTCCTGTCTCTTCTATATCCCGCGCTTAGAACAAAACCCTTTGGCAGGGACCACTCACCGGTGAGAAAATACCCTATGTCTTCCACATCACTGTACTTGATATCTGCGAGTTTGTCCTCGCGTGAGTATTCCGTCTGGAAGTAGTCCAACCCGCATTTAAATTTGTGTTCCAGTCCGCCGAGTGTGTATACCTTATCGTAATAGACATTCAAATATTTCGTTTTCTCTTCGATCAAATCCAACTGGTCTTCTTTACTTAATAAAGGAGTATAACCTATAATAAAAGGATTCTCCCTGTGGCGATAGCCGCCCTGTGCCCTGATGCCGCCCCAACTGCCGAAATCGATGTCAATGCCGCCCGTATATCTTTCGTCGGACAATTCCCCGAAATCATGAGGACGATTTGTTAAGACCCTCCTTTCCTCTGAATCCATATCCTCTTTGGCAACAGGGCCCGGAAGGCCGTACCGTCCATCATGCTTGGACGCTCCTATATGAAAAGCCAAATGATCGCCCAGGTCATAGCCGAGCCGTACGGCGGCGTCTTTTTTCCGCAGATAGCCGTTTTCCCTGTAGCCCTCTGAATCATAATAATCGGCATTCACGTTAAATGTAAAATTACGGATTCTTCCACCCACAGTTGTCCGGCCGTCATAGGTGTCATAATGGCCATAGGAACCATACACCTTGAGTTCAGGTTTCTTGTGTCCCCTTTTCGTTATGATGTTGACAACTCCTCCCACGGCCCCGTCCCCGTAAAGAACGGATCCGGCGCCACGAACGATCTCTATGCGATCGATCTGATCCAGAGGAATAGAGGAAAAATCCGGTCCTGACAGGTCGGGGGAATTGATCCTGAAGCCGTCAACCATGACAACAACGTTACTGACAAAAGTGTCCCCCATACCGCGTATATCCACTCCGGCGTTCTTATCATGACCGAAAAAACTGCGAAGGTTCACGTTCGATTCCCTTGCCAGAAGATCAACAATATTATTGCTGGAAGCTTGTTCAATGTCCTCGCTGGTGATAACGGTTACGTTCTTCGGTATTTTTTGAATCTCATCCTCTTCCCTGGTCGCCGTGACCACGATCTCTTCCAGTTCGAACCTGGCAAGCCCTTCGCTCTCCTCATCGCTCGTTTCTTCATCCTGCGCGCCAAAGACAGGGGGGATTGACAGAAACAGCAGAAAGAGAGGCACCATGGTTATGGTTCTCAGGCGGGTTCTTCTAGAAAAAAATGGGGGGGGTATTTTCACAATCATAAATGGATAATTTTGTTCAATCGACTCGGCTCAAAGCGCAGTTTTACGGCAACCCTTTTACCTTTTTTAGTCCTGACTGCCCAGCAATAATAAAAGGACACCGGGTAGGACCCCGTTCCTTGCCTGGTACCTCACTCCTATGGCGTCCAGATCAAAACCCGCGCTGCCATGCGTCGGATAGGGATCGTAAATAGGCTCGCCGTCTACTCCCCAGTCGGGGGGGGGCGGAGGGTTCTTTTGAGGGCACGAGCCATCAC
>CAZIXY010000077.1:0-12277 GCA_964543315.1 uncultured Desulfobacteraceae bacterium
GCCGGACTTTTTACGAGTCCGTCAAATTTACTGCCAATAGCGGTTTTAGGGTTAACCGGAATTAAAAACAAACTGTTCAGACCAAGAAAGTCCGTTAATCAAGTAATTCACATAAACATCGCAATCACTCGACTGACTTCCATTTAAACCGAATGCGCAATCCATTATGCCATGAAGGCTTGACATGACCCTCCTTCTGAAGCCTTCCCACCACAATGCCCGGATGTATGCCCACCTGCTTAGCGAAGCTTTTGATGTCTTCTGTGAAGAACCGACCGGCTTCCAAGAAAGCCTTGTAGTTTCCCGGCGGGATGAGGGTATCAGCGGCGAACCGATCCGCTTCCTCCTCAAGGGCCTTGTGTGCTGAGTCTCCATTATCGTCTTCCAGAATAACAGCCCTGCGTTCGTGGAGCAGGATGTGCCCCAGTTCGTGAAACAGACTGAACCAGAACACATCCGCCCACTTGTACCTGTGGGTCATCATCACCACGGCCTTATCCCTGCCCAGCCAGAAGGTGGCGCCATGGGCATAGGTCCCGGGAAGGTGAGGACAGAAGACCAGGGCCACTCCGCAATCGGCCAAGAGGTGACGCATGTTTTTTTGAAAAACTTCCAGGGGTTGGAGCGCCATTGAACGCAGCGCGGTCATGGAGTCTTTGAGCACTTTCTTATGGAAAGGCGCGCATCGCATCCTTTGTGCCTCCAATTCTCCTATGCGCAGCCAGGCGGCCACGGATTCAGGCGATCTTTTCCGCTTTCCGGATCGAAATGCGGCCTGATAGCGCCGGAGGTTCAAGACTGTATCCAGCGAAGCCACCCCAAAGAACTTATGGAGTTCTAATACCTTATCGATGGGCCTTGTTTTTCCGGCCACAACGCCCAGTTTGGCTAAATCGGCATAATGAAAACGCTTCACCAGACGGCATTCATCTTTGAGCCGTTTCTGTTGCTCACTGTTCTGCCGGCGAGCCAAGGCCAGCCGGTATTCGGCTTCCAGGCCCGTCCAGATATGGGCCGGCACCCCCACTACCTTCTCCAACTGAAGCGCCGTATCGGGCGTAATTACCTTTCCACCCTTAAAAATAGAGCTGAGTTTGCCGGCAGGCCGGTTCATCCTTTTCGCCAGCTCATCCTTACTCATCCCAAGTTCCTTGATCACCTCCTCCAGGTATTCTCCAGGGGGGATGGGCAGATCCGAATAAGTTTTATGATTAGTCGCCATAGTGCTTACTCACCTCCGCAATATGGGCGATTTCCAGAGCACCGCCCCTGAGGCTAAAGATCAGCCGGAAAAAACCGGTTAGCTTAACCGCATATTGGCCGTGGCGTTCCCCTTTTAGCGGATGGCACCCTAATGCCGGAAGGTTCATGAGTTCGTCGATATCGTGCACCTGTTTGATGATATTGATTCTCTGGATATACTTGCGAGCGACGTCAGGGCCGTAGGCTTTAACGGCTTTGGTGTGTTCTCGGTACTCATTTTCCAGCTTTCGTGTCCGAAAGGTGACCTCCACTTCAAATCCTCAATTTTTTACCTCTTGGGTAAAAATATTAATCCTCTCCTTGCGCGAAGTCAAGATTTATTTACCTTTAAGGTAAATTTATTATTTATCTTGGCATCAAGCGATCTAACCAAGAGCTTGTTATATGCGGTGCAGATCACTTCTTGTATTGTAAAAACTTAGACTGCTGCCGGTGTTCAAAGTCAAAGCGATTTTAAATGATTGGTTATGATTTAGCTATCTGGAGCTACAGGCGTGTGTGTTCAATAATTTTGACGACCTACCGCGGTTTGCTAGGGTTATCCTCTTTTCTTTTCCATATCTTCGATAATAATACCGGCGGCAATGCGGGCGCCCAGTCCCGGGGGCAGGCCGCATTTCTCAAATCCTTTGTCGCTTATGAAGCCGGGGTAGCCCTCGGAAACATCCGCCGTATTGTAGTATCGGCCGAAGATGACGTTTTCATGGATTTTCCTGCACTTTGTGGTTCCCAATGCCTGTTCAAATCGATTGATCAGCTTCCGGCATTTGCCGTATAACCGGGCGTTGGATTCAAAGGCCAGGAGGTCGTCTTTACCGAAATAGAGCGCAAGAGCCGCCATTCCCCCCGAGATGGCCCCGCAGGTCTCACCGGTCAGGGAAACACCGGGAAAGGGCGAAAGGGCGGTGATGACCTTGATATCGCCGAATCCAAATTCCTCCATGACCGCCAATGCGGAACTCTTGGCGCAGCTCTGGCTCACCTGTTCGTATTCCTCGGCCCTTCTCTGGACGCTGTCTAAAATGTCATTTTTGATGCCGATCACTTCATCAGGGTCAAGTTTTTTAGCGGGGATTCCATGTTGGGATAATTGTTTCAATCTGGCCTCAATAGCCTTTCCGTCTTCAGGGCCCTTGGCCAATTCCTCCACCTTGATCTTTAAAGTTTCATAATCAGGGGATGCTTTCTCTGTCATGGTTTCCTCCTTGAATGTTGATGTGGTATCAGGTCTTGTCCAGTGTCTTTTGCTTATCAAAGAAGTGGGGTGAAATCTGTGCAGCACCGACTCGGATTTTTTTCATATTATATGCCCCTTTAGTCGCCTTCTCACCCGCGTCAGCCTGTCCATCCTCGTTCGACGCCATAGTAGACTATGGCCGACGGTGTACGCAGTAGCCTGATAGGGAGAACGGGCCATGGAAAATGGGTTGCCCCTCCCAGCTTTAGAGGGATAATTTGATATAGTGTCATCTGCGCCGTGATTGGTGATTGCCATTTTGTCATAAATAGAATAGATTGTCATCAGGTAACTACCAGGTCATTTACTCTTACAAGCGTCATCCCTTGAGTCTTCAGTCTAAACACATTAGCAGTCATGCTTTTTGAAAGAAACACACTGTGAGGACATTATACCTAAAATAAACACATCAGAAAGGGGGGCATTTCAATGAAAAGGTATGGGGATTTCATCACTTCGGAGGAAGATCAACTTTTATTAAACACGGTTCGAAAATACGTAGAAAAGGAGATTATGCCTGTTCGTATGCAATTGGACGAGGACTATGCCGTTTTTGAGAAGGTATACGGGGGTCTGGTAAAGTTAGGAATTCAGAAACGTGGCTTTTCCCCTAAATATGGCGGGCTGGGCATAAGGTCGGCGGCCACCATCTGTGCCATATCAGAGGAAATCGCCCGGGGTGATAGCGGGATTTCACTCCATGCCTTGATCATACCATGGTGTTTGGCCGCGGCCATGGGAGGTCGAAATACGGTCGTCATGGATAAGTTTATCCCCATGTTTTGTGAAGACACTCCTCGTTGCGGTTGCCTGGCCATTACGGAACCGGCCGGGGGCTGTAACATTGAGGATGGCGCCGAACATGGTCTTACGATCCGTACAAGAGCCAAATTAGAGGGAGACGAATGGGTTATAAATGGTGAGAAGATGTGGCCCAGCGGCGCAAGCGTGGCAGACCTTTACTGTGTTGTGTGCACGACGGATCCAAAACTGAAAGAAGAGGGCGTTGCCCTTATTTATGTGCCAAAGGATACACCGGGGCTTTCCTTTGGTAAGCCGGAAGACAAGATGGGCATGAAGGTTGCGGATGTCAACGCTGCCATTTACTTTGACAATGTGCGTGTACCCAAGGAATACAGGGCCGCCGGTCCCGGTGTTGACTGGCAGCTTTTCAGGAACAATGTAGGGTGGGGACGGTTGACGTCCGCGCCCATGACGGTGGGAAACGCCCAGGCGGTCCTGGAAATCATTATAGACTACACCGCGAATCGCTTTTACGGGGGAAAAGCCGTCAGAAACCATTCCCTCCAGGCGGCCATGATTGCGGATATGGCTATCGGCATTGAAGCTGCACGCGCCTTTTATCTTTCTGTTGCGTCCATGTTCAATAACAGGAAGAAATACGGGAATCCTGGTGACGACTATCTTCTGGCCAGGTCCAGTGCGTCCAAGGTGTATTCGTGTGACGTGACGGAGATGGTCTGCAACAAGGCGATGGAACTTATGGGCTCCTACGGATACGTGCGGGATTACCACGTAGAAAAATACCTGAGGGACAGCAAGATTGTCCAGTTGTGGCTGGGCGGAGGTCAACTGGGGCGTTTGGACGTGGCCCAGAGTTACTATCCCTATGTGCCGGAATAGGCATATTCCCAGGATGTTGTCTGTTTTTTTTGAGTTGAAAGGGTTTGCCCTGCTTATTTTTGTTGGAGACAGTGAGAAACCGTCGTGAATAAAGGAGGCTGAGCATGTCGGATAATGAGTCCAGAGAGGAATTATTGGACAAAATCGAGAAAGAGGCGCACGCCTATGAAAGGGATTTTCATGGTTGTTCGCGGTGCGTATTAAAACCATTGCAGGACAACCTGGATCTGGGTGATGAGGCGAGTCTGAAGGCATCGACCCCCCTGGCTGCCGGCGTTGCCATGCGGGGTGAGACATGCGGAGCCCTTTTAGGCGGGTTGCTGGCCGTGGGCATGGCTACAGCAAGCGAAAATTTAAAAGATGTCAATGCCCTGACCAATTCTCTGGCCGCCGGTTTCAGGTTGGCGAGAATTGTCGGGAAGGAATTCGGGACCACAAACTGTACAAAGATTCAAACCGACAAATTGGGAAAATTTTACAGTCTCGCCGACCCGGAACAGTATAAGGCGTTTATCGAAGCGGGCGGTTACAGGGAGTGCCCAAAGGTCGTTGGCAGGATTGCCAGGATGACGGCCGAGTTCATATTGGATTATAAGGAAAAAGTATCTGGGTAAAGCCTAACGATTCATAGACAATATTGAATGCCCTCAAGGTTAAGAAGGCCCTTGCTCAAGCCAGAATCGTCCTCATAGGCAATCCCTCATCTTGGTATCTCAGGTGGTATAGCTTTCCTGATCTTGAAGTGATCAGAAGGAAGGTGGGGACGATATTCACCCCCATCGAACTGCGAGAATTGATAGAACAGGTTGAGGTTGGTGATCTCGGGAAAGCGGAAACACTGGCTGAAGAGTGGGCAAACGGAGCGGAAAAAGTCATGGAGCCGTTGCCCTATACCTTGAGGGATTGCCATGGAAACGGAGGGGTGACAGCGTTCACTGAAGTTCCCTTGGGCACCGAAGTGACCCTGGCTCGGGCGCAGCGAAATCTGGAAAGCATAACCGCCGTCAGGGGTGAGATAACGGCATGCGATGATACGGTCTTCTGCAGGAATACATTAACGATAAAAGTGGACAATGCGAGGGAATTTGTCAGGCGGGCGGAAGGAAATCACCACGCGCTGGTTTTCGGAGATTATCTGGAAAATTTGAAGGTTTTGGGCGAACTTATCGGATGTGAAGTCCATGTGGTTTGAAAGACTCGTGACGGCTTTGCAAATGGCCCGACTGCTTCGTTAATAATAGACGGCATCAGCGTTCAAGGCTCGACATGGGGCTTTTTTTAAGGTGAAAGGTATAAGGTGGAAGGCTGAAGGTATGGGAAGATAGGTTCTTTCGAAGGGCCATATACCCCGTCATACCGACGGCGGGCAAGCTTCGCCATTGGTAGGCCATAAGCAACTGAAATGACTTAGCAAAGAGGCCCGGAACCAAACAAAAGGTTTCAAAGGCACGCTGACTATACTCGTGAATAAGGCCCCGGCCTTGGAGCGCGGATTTTTTACTGTGCCGTCTTATTTCTAGCTTTTTACGGATGAATGAAGGACAGGTATTTAAGGATCATCTAAACGGGAAATCAGCATATGGATAAGCCGAATTTCGCAGCCACCATGATGGCTTATACCCCATACAGGGATATCCAATGGGCAATCCGGGTGATCCTGGACAATTTTCCGGAAGCACCCTGCCTGCCTGTATTGACCCGCAGCATGAAGCATATGCTGGAAGGGATCCCTTGCCTGGTTTTTGATCGGGAAAAGAGGCAGGTTCTTTTGGACCCCTCACCGGATAGGGAAAAGGAACTCTTTGAATTTTATGATAAATATGAAGAACAGGATCTGGATTATTTCGCCACGACCCCTGAGACGGCGCCATGGTTTTATGCGCTACTTGAAAGGCTAAAAGACGAACGACCCCCTGAACTCAGGTGGGTTGCTTTCCAGACTGCTGGACCGGTGCTATTGGCAGATGTCATCAAGCAGGCCGACGGCAATCCTTCTTTCCACAATGAGACCCTGAGGGATATGCTGACCAAGGCATCCAGTATGAAGTCAAGGTGGCTGGAAAAGAAAATAAAGGAAGAACTTCCGGGCGTGGAAGTTATAGCCGGCCTGCCGGAGACAACCCTTGTCGGCTTTACTTCTGCAGGGGGAAGTGGAACAAGAGAAGAGATAGTAAACTGCATAAACGGAGGCTTTGAAGGATTGAATTGTGTCACCTGGATACACTGCTGTGCCAATATCGACTGGACCTTGCTTATCGACTCAAATGTCGATGTCATCAATTTCGACGCCTATCAGCACTCGGAAAAAATAGCCCTTTACAGTAAGGAATTCGAGGCCTTTTTAAAGCGGGGAGGAATGCTGGCCTGGGGTATTGTGCCCGTCACCGATGAGCTTATTGCAGAAGAAAATGTTGAGAGCCTGGTTGAGAAACTTGAGCAGGGCATAGGGCTCCTCGTCAAAAACGGCATTGATGAAGAGTTGCTGGTGTCGTCTTCCTGGGTAATGCCCTCATGCGATACAGTCATGATGACATCGGAGAATTCGGATCTTGCCTTCAGGATGACCAGTGATATTTCAGAAATTATGCGGCAGAAGTACGGTTTGAAAAATTGATTTCGAAAAAGACCCTCGTCTATAGCCTGTAATATTTGTCTTCTAACATGGCCACCCTGCCTTCCCTCATCAGTTTTTCAATATGCTTCTTCATGAGTACGCGTTCGCCGAATTCAAAAAAGGCCTTGGGCTCCCGAGGTTTTCCATAAATGATCCACGCATCAACGATATCCTCAAGTGTCTGAGGCTCGTTCAGAAGGTCCAGAAGCTTGTTTTCTCTTTCAGAAACAACGTTCAGGTATTGATCCCAGATTTCTCCCGGCGGTTCCTCAAAGATCCCCGTCTCATGGGATGCGAGCCATTTTTTTGCAGGAATTTTTCGCAAAAGTTTCACCGAACGGATTGTTTTCTCAATGCTTGAGTTTACATCACCGTACCAGGGGCCGAATCGTGCTAGGTCATAATCCCCGAGAAAAAGAATCCCCGGCTCCCTGAACAAAAACGACAGGTGGCCGGGAGTATGGCCGGGAGTCGCAATGACTCTCACTGAAACCGGTCCAAGATCAATATTACTATCATGCTCTAAGAAGTTATCAGGTTGCCTGGGCCGGAAGTGGAAATCCTTTTTTAACAAAGACCGCCAATATCGGCGGTCATCCTGGTCAGCCATTCCATAGGAATCCAAAAAGAGTTCAATATCAGAAAGCGGCGGGGCATCAGGTTCCGAAATAGAGAGAGGCACATCATCGAACAGATCAAGATGCATGAGGTGGTCTTCATGCCAGTGGCTCAGCCAAATTTTTTTGACTCCGGGTTTGTCCCGTAGCTGAACCAGTCTCCTGCGATCGGAGCCGGGATCAATAAGAACACCGGCTCCATCAATGTAAACGGAGTGGCAAAAAGGATACTTGCCATGGTTTTCACCGGGGATGATCCACACAGGTCCGAAATGTCTCTCGTCCATTCTTCCTTTAATCTAAAATCCAGGAAAGCAAAATATTCTAGGGGGTTACGTGGTCAAGGGGCCAACCATCCCTTGAGCCTTATGCGATTTAGGATCGCTCCTGTCCTGTAAAAGGATTTTGCGAAAAAGAGGAGTTGTCAACTTACAATAAAGCAGATTGCCGGGAAGCAACTGTTGATAGTCGAGAGCCCTTACAAGAGTTTGTCAAGCTCATCCTTTGAAACCTTATATGTGTCGTCGAATTCTTCCCAGAATTTTTTGTCCTTATTTTTCCATCCATACCCGAATCGATCATCAAAATAAGAACTCAATCGGTCAAACCAGTTTCCTGATTTTTCTATTCCCTCTTCCCTGGCCAGGAGTATTTCCTTGAGATAGACCTTTATATCAGCGATTCTATCCTTGGGAATATAAGACTTGGCTCCCAGCTTGATGGAGCCTACCAGATTATCAGGGTTCAAGCCGTGTGCCGTCAGCATTAATGCCGGTATTTTTTTCTTCGTTGCAATTTTAAGCAGGTCGAAACCTCTAACCCCCATAATATCCAAAATGGCTATATCATACGCGTTATTCTCTAATAGTTCCTTGGCCGATTCAAAATTGGATGCGGCCTCAAACTCACACTCGTCAAGTAATTCCTCAAGGGTATCCAGAATATCAATTTCGTCGTCAACCGCGAGCACCTTTTTCCCTTTTAAAATATCATCGCTGGCCATGATTAACATTCCTCCTTATCATCCATAATGTGGCTTTTGAGGCCAAGACCGTTCCTATGAAAGGCCCCGAAACAGATTGCAGTTTATAGGCATGTCCGTCCATAGTCAACCTTAACATTGATCTCCCCTCTCATAGACAATATTGAAGGCATGTCCCTGTATTTTAAGAATAGGGAAAATTTTTATTTGCATTTGAAAAAATATTTGACTTCCTGGAATTGAAAAATTATATATTTGTTACGAGAGACCGACCGGTCTGGCTTAATGATCTGAAGGCATTTTTTGACAATGGATCTTAGAGAGAAAATCATTCAAGAAACCTTAAAGCTTTTTTCCTCAAAAGGCTTTCTGAGCACCTCCACACATGACATTTTGGTTGCGGCCCACACCTCCAAGGGTGGTCTTTATAACCATTTCAGCAGCAAAGAGGAGCTGTTCTTTACTGTATTGAGTGAAGCCCGGAAGATCTGGCGTGAAAAAAATCTTGCCGGCCTGGATCAAATTGAAAACCCGGTCGGAAAGGTGAAAAAACTGCTGGAGAATTATAGAGACCGCTACCTGAAAGACACGAAGACTTTTCCCGGCGGCTGTATTTTTGTTGCCCTGTCCGTAGAACTGGATGATCAACGGCCCCATTTGTCGCGTGAAATCAATGAAGGTTTTGTACGCCTCAAAGCCATGATCAAGGAATTTCTGGACCAAGGCAAGATATCGGGTGAGTTGAGACAAGATGTCGATACCGAGGCCGTTACCGAGATGGTCTTTGCCGGTATGCTGGGGACCTCGGTCAATTATGGAATGGAAAAATCCATAGACAGTCTGGAGCAGTCCATCAATTCCTTGATTCATTATATCGAAAATTTGGCGCCTTAACTGCGCCAAGCTGGTCATAAACTTGAATTTGCCCCTTTTGTTAAGTAATCGATTGAAAATTAGGTCCTATTTAAAAATTTGAAAGGAGGAGGAAGAAATGGCTTTAATGACACCGGAACAGTTTTTGGAGAGCTTGAAGGAGCTTAAACCACGGGTTTTCATGAACGGTGAGAGGGTTGAAAACATCCTTGAGAACAGGAACACGCGGACCGTTGTAGAGGCCAACAAGGCCAGCTATGAATGGGCCCTGGATCCGAAATATAAGGATATTATGACATGCTATTCGCCGCTTATAGATGGTGTGGTGAATCGCTACACATACGTGAGCGCCAGCATTGATGATCTGGTCAAAAAGGCGGAGGCGGGCACCTTTACGGCAGAAATGCTGGGAACCTGCATTTACCGTTGTGTAGGATATGACGCCTTCCATTCTCTTGCCGCTACGACATGGGAGATGGATAAGGATTTGGGCACGGAATACAACCCGCGTTTTTATGAATATCTGAAAATGGTCCAGACCAAGGACCTGTCCGTGGCCGGCGCCCTGACCGAGGCGAGGGGAAGCCGGAGCAAGAAAACATTGGACTGGAAGGACCCTTATCTGTCCCTGAAGATAGTTGACAAAAATGATGACGGTATTGTGGTTCGAGGTGCCAAGATCAATATCAGCGGCGCCTATGCGAGCCACGAGGTGGTAGTGCTGCCCCAGGCTGCGCATTTCAAGGGTGAAGAGGACTATGCCGTGGCATTTGCCACCCCTGTAGACGCCGAGGGTATTACCTTCGTATGCCAGTACACGCCGTATTCTGCCGAAAGGGACGCTGCTGAAGACATTGAGGAGCTCGGTAATCCTCTTTATGGGCAGCGTGAGACGTCCATGGTGATTTTTGATGACGTCTTTGTTCCATGGGAGAGGGTATTTCACTGCGGCGAGTACCCATACTCCGTCAAGCTCGTGACCCGTTTTGCCAGGACCCATCGTATGACCTGCGGCGGAACGTGCAAGGTGGGTTTTATGAATCAGATTATAGGTGCAGCAAAACTGATTCAGGAGTACAAGGGACTTGAAAAGGCCACCCATATCAACGAAGAATTGGCGGAGATGGTGGTCTTGAGAGAGACAGGCCGGGCCTGCGGTCTGGCCGCGGCCCACAGAGGCGCTGAACAGCCCAAGGGTTCAGGAGTATTTTTGCCCGATGAGTTGATGGGAAATGTCTCCAAGCTCAATGTATGCAATGCCTTCTGGAGGGTGATGGCCCTTGCGGGTGATATTGGTGGAGGACTGATCGTTACCCTTCCTTCCCTTAAGGAACTTAAAAATCCCGAGGTGAAGGACTATGTGGAGGAGTATTACAGCTTTGGCTCCGATGAACCCACTGAAAACATCATGAAGGTGCACAAATGCCTCCAGAACTGGACGGCCGGACTCCATGGTGTTGGGACCTGGCACGGAGCAGGGCCGGTCATGGCACAAAAGATCATGCTCCAGCGTGTCATTAATTATGACCATGAGAAAGAGCTGGTCAAGCGGACGCTGAATCTGAAGGAAAAAGAGGAAGACAAGTAGAAAATAATTTAACCGGATACTTAAAAGAAGAAAGTGGTGCTCCCGGAAGCACATGGAAGTTCTGGGAAAAGGAGATTTGCAAATGGAAGAATACACTGGTAGAAAGCGCGTTTCGGCCGCCTTTAAGAAAACGTTTACCGACAAGGAGATAGAGATAGACAGGATTCCGGTTTATCCCATCATGGGCCAGTGTAATGCCCAGCTTATAGGGGCCACAATCAGGGAGTTTATAACGGACCCCAAGGTTTTTGTTAAGGCGCAGGTAGCAGCCTATGAGCGTTACAAGCCGGATATTATAGTAATGCAGGGCGACCTGCTTATGGATGTAGAGGCCATGGGCAATGAACTCAAGTTTCCGGAAGACAGCATGTGCATTTCCGTCAAATACGTCCTTGAGGATAAAGGGAAACTCAGCAGCCTGCAAGTTCCTGATCCCACTAAAGACGGCCGCATGCCCGTTTACTTAGAGATCTTAGAGGAAACTAAGAAAGTAATCACCGATTCTATTGTATCCGCGGTAGTGGCAGGGCCGTGGACAACCGCCATCGGCCTTCGGGGGGCCAACGAATTGATCAGGGATGCCATAAAAGATCCGGATTATGTTCACGAACTCATGGATCTTTGCTCCCAGGTCGCGATTTCATTCATGGAGGCTATCCAGCCCCTCAAGGTAGGTTTGAGTTATTCAGAGGCCCCCGCGTCCTGCAGTCTAATCTCTCCAAAGATGTACAGGGAGTTTATCTTCCCTCATCACAAGCGCATTGCGGATCATTTTAAGGAGAGAAAGGCCGGTCTTGGTCTCCATATATGTGGATATACGGACCCGATCCTTGAGGACATGGTGAAAACAGGCGTCACCAATATCAGTATTGATGCGCCCGCGGATCTGGCAAAGGCTGCAGAGGTAACAAAGGGCAAGGCCGTACTTATCGGCAATGTCAACACCAATCTTTTCTTTTCGGGAAGCAAGGAAGAGATGAAACAGGCCATACAGAATTGCCTCGGTGCGGCCTCAAAGGACAGCGGGTATATTCTTGCATCAGGGTGCGAGGTGCCGGGCATAGCACCACCGGAAAAGGTAGACTGGTTCATGGAAATTGCCAATGAATTGACAAGATAAAAACCCATAGGCCCCGATTAAAACGGGGCCTTTTTTAATTGGTGTATTTAACCATCCCCTAACCCCCCTTTAAAAAAGGGGGGATCTTAACCTCCCACTTCTTGTAAGGGAGAAATCTTGATGGACTCGTAAAAATTCGTCACCCCGGCGAAAGCCGGGGTCCAGATGATCTGCAACTGGTTGAAAAGACCGGATTCCGGCTTTCGCCGGAATGACGGAAAACGGTATTTTTAGACTTCCAACAAACTCAATTTTATTGATGCTTTGCTACTATTGAACAACTGCCTGAAATTACAAACTTTATTAAGTATTGTTGCTCTTGATCAAGTTCGTTTCTCA
>CAZIXY010000078.1:0-12240 GCA_964543315.1 uncultured Desulfobacteraceae bacterium
CATATTTAGCCCACATTTCAGGCCGCTGCCAGCTTGTTGTGTCAATTCCTTTTAAAAAGGCAGAAACAGCTTCAGTAACGGCGAAATCAGGGCAAAGGGCATTTACCGCCACATTGTATTTCTTGACTTCCCTGGCCAATCCCAGAGTAAATCGCTCTATTGCCGCCTTGCTGGTCCCGTAAGGGATACTATACTTAATCCGTCTTGCCAGAACTGATGAAAGATTTATGATGTGGCCCATCTTCCGTTCCACCATCTGCGGTAAAACCGCTTTGCTGCACAGGAAGGTACCTTTCAGATTTACCCCCATAACCAGGTCCCACTTCTTTGTCGTCAAATCAAGGAACCGTTCTGGAGTTGTAACCCCAGCATTGTTAACCATTATATCAACCGGCCCAAAGCGGGAGTTTACACTTTCTACAAGGGCTTCCACATCATCCTCTCGCGTAACATCACACTTGAGAGGAACGGACTTGCCTCCTTGTTTTTGAATTTCCTCTACCGTTTCATGAATTGTTCCTGGCAAAGGGCTCTGCCCTGGCTCGACTGTCCGTGCAGCAACTGCTACAGAGGCCCCGGCTTTTGCCAATTCAATGGCCATTGCTTTTCCCAGACCACGGCTCGCGCCGGTCACTATCGCCACTTTACCCTCAAGCGTCATAATTCTCCTCAAAATCTAAATCCTTAGAACTGCGAGCGGCATAATTCTCAATGGATTCCATTTGTTTTCTTACATCAAGTCTTGTGCCCGCCACAGTTAATCACTTTTTCCTTGAATCATAACTTCTAAAGTACTTTGTCTTGTCAAGCGCAGCTTCATATTTTTCGTGCAACTTATGAAATGCGGCTCTCTCGCCCATGCTTTCCCTGTCTTTTATAAACATGAGATCTTTCTCATCTTGCGTATACGCGATACTGGTAGACAGAGTGTGATAAGTTATCACCTCTTTCAAACAGGACAACCCAAGCCTATCGAACATATGGCGCCTAGCCACTTTGCCCATTACAATAGCATCGCGAGGGAGGATACTTATGGCTGTAGCCAAGTTATGTACCTCAGCCTCCAGATCCTCTTCAGGAACGGCCTTGGTAACATAGCCGGCCTCTTCCGCTTCTTTTCCGCTGAAGGTTCTCCCCGTTAAAATAAGCTCATTCACTTTCTTGGTGTGGCCCATGACCAACTCGAGCGGTAGGGTTGGAAGACCGCCGAACGCGAGTCTCTGACCTCGCTGGGAAAATTTAGCGTTTTCTGCAGCTACCACAATGTCGGCACACTTGGCTATATACAGTCCGGCCTCTATGGCCCAGCCATGCACTTGAACGATCACAACCTTGTTACAATCCAATATCGCCTGCGGGAACCCATACAGCTCATCCTGGTCCACCTGAAGGCGTATCCTCTGAGAGGGCTTTACCCCTTTTTCTCCACCGTACACTCTGTAAACGAACGAGAGGTCAAACCCCGCACAGTAGTTTTTCCCTGCGCCCCGAATAACAACAACTTTTACGTTGTCATCATGGTTCGCTCTAGCCATAGCGTTCTTTATTTCGCCGGTCATTTCGGTTGGCCCGATACTAATAGCATTATTTTTTTCCGGCCGGTTCAAGGTTAAATACCATACAAACGGTGATTCTTTGTCTTGATCAAAAAGAACCGTTTTGTATTCCGGTTTTCCCAATTCGTGGCGCACAACCTTTTTCTCTATTTCATCGCTCATTTAAGTTTCTCCTTTTCAGTGGTTTATTTTTGACAATAACAATAGTAAAGGTCCTCCAGTGCCGCTTGCCGACCTAATACCGCGTTGAACTTATCCTGCAGGTCAGACACCGCCTCGCTTCCCTTACAGCTTCCTCTTCGCTAAGGCCCAGCCGGATTTCCCTAAAGCAATTTGTTCTCTCTTTGACATCAAGAACAGGCATTATTGCCCTGGGCTCCTTTTCAACCTCCCTCAAGTGGAATTTCATTACAGGGTCATCCATCCTTGCTATTGCCCTATTAGAGTCTAATTCGGGATAGGGTTTGCCCCTTAGGTAGCAGTCAATCGCAACCGCAGCATTCTTACCTGCCGCAACAGCTTCAATAACCGAGGAAGGGCCTGTCACAATATCACCCCCGGCAAAGATACCGGGGATGTTAGTTGCCGTGTTCTTATCCACGACCAGTCTTTCGCCCTGCCATACTTGTATTCCGGAACCATCAGGCAAGAAACTCAGATCAGGCTTCTGTCCCACCGCTGAGATGACCATGTCTGCTTCAATACTAAATTCTGATCCCGCCACGTATATTGGTGCTTGCCGTCCACTCTCATCCGGTTCACCTAGTTCCATTTGAAAACATTCGATACCGGCGCATGCATGACCTTCACACAGAATCTTGGAAGGATTTGAAAGAAAGTAGAATTTAACCCCTTCTTTCTTTGCTTCCTCGATTTCGTCCCTAATGGCTGGCATCTCCTCACTTGTCCTGCGATAGACCACGGCAACCTCCTTAGAACCTAATCTAAGTGCCACCCTGGCTGAGTCAACGGCCACGTTCCCTCCTCCTATGACAACCACTCTCCTGCCTGCCTTGACACCCTTGCCCAAATTGTGATCCCTCAACCAGGATATCCCATCCACAACCCCTTCGGCATCCTCATTGGGGATCCCAAGTCTATTGCTTTTGTGCGCCCCCGCAGCGATAAAGATGGCTTTGTATCCTTTCTCCCACAGGTCATCCATTGCTAACCCATTCTTGCCGATTGGCGAGTTGAGCCTGATTTCCACCCCTTTCTTTCTTATCAAATCAATCTCGGCCTCCAGAATATTTCTGGGTAGCCTGTATTCAGGTATCCCCAGGGCCATCCATCCGCCAGCCACAGGGAGGGCTTCAAACACGGTAGCGCCGTAACCCATCTTAACCAGATCATAAGCGGCAGTTAGGCCTGCAGGACCCGAACCTATCACAGCCACCTCTTCTTTGTAAGTTCTTGGCGCACGCTCCACACCTCTTCCTCCAGTATTAACTTCCCAGTCTGCCACAAAGCGTTTAAGATCGTTAATGGCAATGGATTCATCAATTTCGTTCCTGTTACAAAGTGACTCGCAAGGGTGATGGCATACTCTGCCTACTACACCATACAACGGTGTGGTCTTTCTGATCTTGGAAATGGCATCTTCAAATCTCCCCCTGGAAACCATGAGAATATAATTCTGGATATCAATACCAGCGGGGCAGCCTGATTCGCAGGGAGGCTGCTTTGCCGGGACAGGGGGACGGCGGTATCTAGGTATATATCTCTCTCGCCCGACATTGGGGTTAAGCGGGCAGCGGATCTGGAGGCCACGATTAAATCTTCCCAGGCATACATTGCACTTAACGCACATGGTGATATCCTCAATCCTTCCTTCCTGCACTTTCATCGGCCAATCCGGATCAGCAATAAATTGTCTCCCAAGCGTTACCATATCTGCCTTACCCTCTTTGATTATTTGCTCGGCGAGATAGGGGTCATGCACCGAGGGAACAAGCACGGGCACCTTCAAATTCCGCTTGAATGCTTCTCCATGTTTGATCATGCAATCAGGATGCTGAGGAAAGAAGTACTCTCTCGCTTCATAGGAGCCATCGGAAACATGCAGCCAGTCGATGCCCTCATTCTCCATCGCCTGGGCGACTATTATGGCTTCTTCTTCATGGAGTCCGTTGGGCATATGCTCGTCGCCACTCAGTCTGATGCCTATTGGGAAGCCAGGCCCCACCCGCTGCCGCGATTTCACAACCAGATTCCTCAAGAATCGCATTCTGTTCTCCAGGCTTCCTCCGTATTTGTCTGTCCGTTGGTTAGAGCGTGGGGACAAAAACTGGTGGATTAGATACCCATGAGGACTATGAATCTCAACAGCGTCGTACCCGCATATCCTTGCCCCCGCAACAGCATCCGGGTACTGGTTTTCCATCCATTCAATTTCCTCAATTGTCAGCTCCCTGGGGCTCTTGGCGGTGCGGCCTTTCTCTTGAGCGGCCCTTCCCTCCCAACCAAGGGGCATGACGCGCATGTCAAAATCATGACACACCTCGCAGGGTATCGGCGAAGGTGCAGGCGGAGTTTTTCCTGATAATTTACTGGAGCCTTGACGGCCAAAACCCGGAGTAATTTGGATAAATGCCCTGGCTCCAAAAGCCTGAATTGTTTCCGCCAGCTCTGCCATTCCCGCGTAGTAAGAGCGATTACTGAGTCGGGGATTTCCGAAACTGGTTGTCTCTGCTCCCCAGTCACTCGCAAAGGTGCATTCAATACAAATGAAACCAGCGCCCCCTGCAGCCCTGGAAGCATAAGTGGCAACAGCATTCTCGGTGATGTAGCCTTTAATATCAGCTCCGCCCGTGGTTGTGCACGCCCCTCCTATTCTGTTTTTGATCTCTAGATTTCCTATTCGTATAGGCTTGAATAGTTCTTTGAATTCCATAGTATTTTCCCTTTCTTAGAGCATCTAGTTTGATATTCTGCGCTTTGGTTCTATCTGTAGCAAACGAGCTAAGTTCTCGCCAAAAATTTTTCGTTTGACTCCTTCTGTAACAGGAGCAAACCCGTATCTCTGCTGCAGCTCCTCAGGCATTTCAAAGTCACGGAGTGCATCAACTGCTGATCTGATGAGGCCTCCTGCTCCGAAGAAGTCCGAGCCCCATACAACTCGCTCCTCTCCTGCAAACTGAATAGCCTCCCCAATGATCTCTGCCAGCCTCCATGGTGCATTGTGCCACCAAGGCATGAGCAGACTTAGGCTTATGTAAATATTAGGGTGAGTCAACGCAACCATGTTTAGATCATGACAATAGGGCCATCCTGCATGGAAGGCAATAATGCTTAGATCCGGGAAATCAGTAGCTACTTCATCCAGCAAAATAGGAACGCAATACTTAGCCTTTCCTGGAGGACACCAGCTAAATCCTGTATGGACTGTTAACGGCACCCCCAGTTCTGAAACCTTTTCATAGAAGGGCCATATATCTTTATCATTAATATAGGTATCTTCTGGAGGATAAAACTTCACCAGCTTACAATTTCTTTCTTTTACAAGGTATTCCAGTTCCCAGAGAACATGCTTCATTCCTCTTTTCAATATGGGGCCAACATTACACTGAAAAAGAAAACGATCAGGATACTTCTCGCATGCTGCCGCCACATAACCATTGGTCGACCATCGCGCAGCATACCCTGTTGTGTCCATCATCGACTCTGGAAGAACACATGCCAGGTCAACGCCGTAGCGATCCATGTATTCGATGAGCTTGTCTTCCTCGGGTCTTTTTCTTTCCAATTTATCCCTTATCTCTGACACTTTGCGTTTTTCAGAGGCTCCAAACGCTCTTCGCGTGCCATCGACACCCTTCCACCAGAGCTGAACCCCGGGGTAATAATCAATGTGAGTCTTATCCCCGGAAAGATGAGCCTCACAGTCAATTTTGAAATAATCATCCTTTATAAGTCCTTTTTTTGCCACATTCACTTTTTTATCTCCCATAATTCTTGCTTCCTTATTCCACGCATCAGAATAATCATAACGCCCCACACCTTCCCATTATTTCACTATACTGACCTGCTTCAAAGCTCAGCCCCAATTCCTGAGTTTTCCTCGGTTCTATTAATATTAAAGGCCTTCTTAGTGGTATGTCAACACTTTTATTATTACTGAGGTGCAATACTTTTTGACATGATATGAATCATCCCCCCAAGTTTACCTTGTGAACCGAGCATAATACAAATATGAGCCCCCGGCTGGAATGTGCTTTATCTTGGACCGCCAAATCTCTTTCAAAATACCTCCTTCACTTAATGCTTATTCGACATCCATCCTTGGGTATACAGATCGCAGTTTGGATCAAAACATTGGGAGCATGCTTTGTGGTCTTTTGCCTGCAGATCCCTTGCCCAGTAGCGAGGTATGCGTCAAGCCGCAGCAACACCCTTAGGGCCGAAATGTTACGCCGATCATGCCTTCCGCTGGATCGTTTGTGTGGTGCAACCGGTAATGGTTATCTTTGATCAGCTCCCCTATTAACCTTTTGTATCGATACAAGACTTTACATTGTAAACCCGCAGCTTCTATTATAAAATTATGATTTTAAATCTATGAGAACAAAAAGAACCGGTTGACAGAAACAGAGCGATAATGCTATTCATTCGTAAACAAGGATTTCCGGGTATTAGTTACAACCTGCTTTGATGAGGAAGGAATTTGGGTGTTGTGAAATTTTTTTTGGAAGCTTGAAAGCAACAAGGAGGGCATAATGAAGGTTGAGCTTCAAGGCAAAGTGGCGATGGTTACTGGAGGGACGAGAGGTATTGGCCTTGCATGCGCAAAACAACTGGCAGAGAGCGGAGCGCAGGTGGCATTAATAGGCCGAACCAAGGGGACCGTGGCAAAAGGAGTAGAGATTATTTCAAAAAAAGGGTTTGCAAAGGGCTACCAGCTTGATGTATCGAAAGTGGCAGAAATAGAGCCCACAGTGGAAAAAATCAGGAAAGAGTTGGGTGAAATCGATATTCTTCTGTGCAGCGCAGGTGTTGATTTGGCAGCACCAACACCTGCGGTTGACATTACTGAAGAGGAATGGGATAAGTTACATTCGGTAAACGCAAAAGGAATGTTTTTCACGAACCAGGCAGTGGCAAAACAATCAATGATACCGAGGAAAAAAGGTTCGATCATAAATATCGGCTCTGCGGTTGGCCTGGTAGGGGCTCCAATGTGCATGGCATATAATACAAGCAAAGCCGTCGTTACACAAATGACACGCTCTGAAGCCATCGAATGGGGCAAATATAATATACGGGTCAATTGTGTAGCCCCCACATGGGTTTATACTGATCTTTCACGCCCTTTATTAAGCCGGCCAGGGATGGAAGAACATGAATTGTCAAAGATACCAATAGGTCATTTTGCGACACTTGAAGAAATTGCAAATACCGTATGCTTTCTGGCCAGCGATTTAACGGAAACGATTACAGGGACATCCCTTCTCATCGATGGAGGTTGGACGGCCCATTAGGTTCTAGAAAATACTTATGGAAAGATATGGTAGAAAGAAAAACATAGATAGATTTTCTTAAACAGGGGGTTGAAAAAATGCCTGCAGCGACTATAAGCGGACCAAAAATAGAGGGCATAGAAACAAAGAGAGTATTGGTCAAGGAAATTACTGATGCACTCGAAAAAGCATACAAAAAGCCCAGGCAAGCATATGTAGTCACAATAATTGAAAATCCGCCTGAGAACGTAGGTGTAGGCGGTGTTCTGATCATGGACAAACAAGAGGACTGAGAAGTAACTAGTCGAAAGGCTGAAAAAAGCAACAAGCGCGGGGAAGAGCTAATTTTGTGCTGCTTTAAGATTCCCTTTATATTCCACTGAAAACAGAAGAGAAGTTGACCCCAACAGGCCGTGCCTGGAATCTGTCCACTACAGCGTTTTTATTGAGACTCGTTAAGAAGCTCTACGTCCCCTAAATGGACATCTTTTTCCGTATCTATTGATGCAACAGTCCATGATTTATAGCCTTTTTTCTCTATTGAGAGTGAAAAAAGACCTTTCTTTAGATTCTTTATCCAAAAATCTCCATAATTATCTGTCTTCGTAGTGAAGGCCTTTCCATTCTCGATGTCTCTAAGGGTCACTTTGGCCCCCTCGATGCATTCATCACTCTCCGGGTCAAATACAGCTCCTGCCACGAATTTCTTGGGTAGCCCTAAATAATAAACTGGGTCTTGTGTTGAATTCCGGCTTGATAACTTCAGCTACCTTGATAAGAGGCTTTAAGTCCTTTTCATCTCCAAAAGTGAGAGCCCCTGTTGGGCACGCCTCGACACATCTGGGTTCTTTCCATCCCCTATCAAGGAGGTGTGCACATAGGGTACATTTCTCTGCAATATTAAGATCCCAATTAAAAAATATCGCATTATATGGGCATGATTGGATACATAGCCTTTTCCCCTTGCATTTTTCGGGATCAATAATCACTATACCGTCTTCCCTTTTGGTTATAGCATGTTCCGGGCAGGCTGGAATACAGGGGGCATCATCACAATGCTGGCAAATACTCAGGGTATAGGTCATGATAACCTTAGGGATGCTACCTCTGATCGATTCATTGACCTTTATCCAAAATTGGCCGGTATCAGGCTGGGGCCTCGCATAAGGAGTCCAGTCACTCCCCACGTGCTCATCCTTGCACGCAATTTGGCAATTGTAACATCCATTACATTTGCTGATATCTATAGCAGGAGCCTTCATTTTATTTACCTCCAACCAATACCCTTTCCATAGGCAGGCGTGAGCCTTAGTGATAGGGCTTCTTGAATGCTTCGGGGTATTTTGAGATTAATTCTTTCAAGTCGATTCGTTTCAGCTCAACGAGGAATCCGCTTGTAGCCATACCTGTCGAGTTTTTTGATGTAATATTCTTGGGACTAATAGTGTTGTTTGATCCCCCCCTGTCAATTTTCCCTGGGACGATAGGATCATATCTCGGTCCAAATCATATGGACTTCGGAACACCCTTCCCGTGGATATGTGTATTTTCTGAATTGATCCTCGGCAGGTGCATGTATACCTGTTGCACTATACCAGCTAATGGGCGGGTTGAGTATTGCATCAGCTATCAGGTTTTTAGGTATAAATTGTTTTGGCATGTCCTTAAACCACCCCCTATAGGCGGCATGTAAGTCCGGAATGGCCTCACTCCGGGGGATGGAACAGGATTCTGCGTTGCCGAAATTACTCCATTCCAACATCTTTACCTGATGGCATCCAGGCCTTCCCAAACCCTGCATGGCCAGCAGAATAACCTCCAGCCGGGCAGGTTCTGTAGAGTATGGACCACGAATGTATGAACCGCCATTTCCATGAGCAATTGATGTAGCCTTAGAGGCCCAATCCTTTGCCAAGGCCTTGATGATCCGTGAGGGAACTCCTGTTATTCCCGCGGCCCATTTTGGGGTCTTTGCTATGCCATCTTCTTCGCCAAGAACGTAATCCTTGATTTTTTCGAACCCAACACTATGGGTGGCCACGTAGTCTTTGTCGTATATATCTTCAGTAATCCAGACATGGATTATGGCCAGTTGGAGTGCCGCATCTGTGTTAAGACGTATGGGAATCCATTTGTCGGCATGAATAGCTGCTCCGTAATTCAGATCCGGGCAAATATAGATGGATTTTATTCCGAGATCCTTGAACCAGTAGCATAGTCTGCTCGCTACCTGTCCACCCCAACCCCAGGGCGTGGCCTCCAGGTCACATCCCCAGAACAAAAGAAAATCTGTATTCTCAGCAACGTCTGGAATAAGATTTGTAGCTGGCAGCATTTGACCGACAGGTTCCATGCCCCAAACGTGTTTTGCACCCCTTCACCATCCTTCCCAGCTATCAAGATTCCTGCTTTGTAGGGTATACCCTCCAAGCAATTTGAGAAGATTGACCATGCATCCATGAGGTCCATGAACAATTTGGGTCTCCCCATGGCCATCTGCTTGGGCCAGGATTCCATATGGGCCGTATTTTTCTTTGATCCTGTTGATTTCACCTACGATGATATCCAGGGCTTCATTCCATGATATTCTCACATATCCACTTTCCCCTCTATTTTTCACATTCCTGTTGCCATTAGGATCGAAATCAACCCGTTTCAGGGGATAAAGAATCCTATTGGGAGAATAGACCCGTTTCTTGTAGCTGAGGCTGAAAGGTGGAATAAGGGATTTGGTGGGAACTTCAAAGGACTTTCCTCTGGCCTCTATCTTCCATGGCCGAAATTCATTGCGCCGATATTTCTTGTCATAGTGAAGAGGTCTGATCCTAATTAATTTCCCGTCACTGATATCCTCCTCTGCGACATTGGAGTTAGAGGCGAAAGAGCAAAAACCGAGACCTCTTATAAGAGTCCTTTCTTTGGGGCTATTGTTTCCTTCCATTTTCCCCTCCACTACAAAATTGGAAATATAATAATAGGCTTGAGAATGGATTAGTACATATTGCTTTCACCCGGGTTTGGTTTCTCTAAGTTGATTTTCAGCTCATTTTGGCCTCATTTCTTGATTGACTCCTAATGTTTTCAAGTCTTTAGGCGCAGGAGGGGGTTGGCTGAAGATCTCAAACTCATCACAACTCTTCCCCTTGGAACCCCCTGGCTATTGAAGCCTTATGGGAGCGACTGGGTATGGGGGAAATCTTCACAGATATCTGCAAGACCCGCAGATATAAAGGATTGATGGTTATCGAACGTTGTCTTCGCTCATTCAAACGGACCCGAACAAAGATGAGTCCCATGTTTCATTAGGCCCTCCCCGCATTGAAACCCATGCGAGGGTCTGTGTTTTAGCTTTGCCCACTGAACGGGTTGCAGAGATCAATTGCCGGTAACTTATGTCTTGGCATTTGCCACCTAGTATCTCGGCCTCAACTTTTGAGTTTCAACGAAATCCGGGACAATACGACCCCTATCCTCTTTGACCACTACCCCATATGTCTCTCTTGCCTCTTCCCATGAAATTTTACCGCTACGGACATCCTCCAAAACCAAATAAAGGTCTCGGTAAAGGGGATTATCTCGCAATTCCGCCCTCAATTTTCTTGTGGCTTCATAATCAATTTCAAGAGTCTTCGGATCCATCACTACACCGTAGACATTTTTCGCACGCCCGATAGAGACTTTCATCTCCTCTACGTCCTCTTTTACCATTTCTGGATCACGGTCAAGGGGATTGCCCCACCCGGCGCCTCCGGTTCCCTTACTTATGAGCAGGTCGCCTGTGTAAACCTCTGTCATATCAATGGTTCTAAGCACCTCCAGTTCATCCCTGCCCTTCCCTGCTCTTTGGAGGTACATCTCAGGTAAAGGAGCTGGAGGCGCTCCATTCTGCCCAATTTGAGGAAAAAGCTCGCCACTGGAATTGCCGGTCATAAATATGGTCTTGGATCCCGGCGGCGCTTCAACTAACCGCTCGCAGTATGTACCCGTAGCACCGGTATACTGGCCTGCACCTTCTGTATCGGGCTCAAGTCTTACAGTGTGCCATCTGAATGGAAGAAACATCTCACACACCTCCACGGAACCGCGGTACAACGCACCCCCGGTCGTATGTCCGCCGTATCCTTCCCAGCCGTCGTATCCTTTGACAGCCCCCGTTCCTCCCCCCTCAATAAAGGGAGCGGCAAAATACTCTTCAGGAAGTCCCGTCCTGGGATCAATGTGCGGGTACCGCCCCATGATATCGGGACAAAAGTGCCGGCTCCAGGAACCTACGGCTTTGTCTGGGGCAGCCTTCCCAAGGGCTTGTAGTGTGACCTCACAGATTTCCGTCCCACAGGAACAAGCACAGGCTCCATAAGTATGAGGATAAGTCGGGTTCACTACGGTACCTTCAGGAGCTATGATTGTTATGGGGCGCATGGTCCCGCTATTGTGAGGAATGCTCGGATCCATGGTTAAAAAGAGCCCCAAAGCTGTAAAGCAAATGGTATTCCCCAAAGGGCTGTTTACAAAATCTACCTGGGGATCGCTGTCTGAGTAATCAAAAGTCATCTCATCGCCCTTAACCGTCAGTTCAGTCCTTATCCAAACTGGTTTGTCAGCCGTACTGCCGTCCCAGTCAACCGCCGTCTCTCCATAATAGTGACCATCGGGAATCTTACTAATTTCTGCCCGCATACCTTCCTCTCCTGCGCGAAGCATTTCTTTGAAACAGGCCCTGATGGTTTCCAGACCGTATTTCTCAACCAACTCAGAGATCGCTTCCTCTGCTCTGCCCATCGATCCATAAATGGTCATATTATCCGCACGCACCCCGGCAGCAGTCCGGACATTTCTCAAAATTAAACTGTAGAGCTCTTCATTCACCTCACCTTTGCGGATTACTTTCAAGGGTGGAATATTCAGGCCTTCGGCAATACAGTCATAGGCTCGGGGGAAATAACCACCTGAGAAAGAGCCCCCGGTATCCATCATGTGGGCCCTAAAATAGCAGTAACAAACAAGCTCATCCTCATAGTACATGGGCCTAAAAAACGTCCAATCAGGAAGATGGCCGCTCTTTATGATGTGCGAGTCGTTAGCGATGACCATATCGCCTGGATCCATCTTTCCAATATGTTTAATGATAGTCTTGGAAGGTATCTCGGCCACCAGGCAGTGAGATGGAAGAAAGTCTACCTGTGTAAGGATCTCACCCTCCTCGCTGATCAAGATAGGGCCGAGGTCCT
>CAZIXY010000079.1:0-12238 GCA_964543315.1 uncultured Desulfobacteraceae bacterium
TTGATAACCTCGTAAAAAGTCGCGTTACGCCTTTTTACTCGGCGGGGAAGGGCTTCCCCTCCCCCGCCATTTGAAGTGAATTCAAATGGTTCCACCCTCACCCTCCCGCTTTGCGGGATTGCCGGACTTTTTACGAGTCCGTCAACTTTATTAATAACATAAAACGCATATGCATTGCGTCTCTTTTTTTGGGTTTTTGCGTCTGAGAGGACACTGGAAATCAAGGAAGCGCTTATGAATGCCAGGCAGGAAAAGATTTTAAAGGAAAGGCTTGAGCGGCTCAAAAGCCAAAACAGGGAATTGAGAGAAAAATCAACTATTCTCAGGAAGCAGAAAGAGTCTCTCGAAAAGGCCTTAAAAACAAGCCAGAAGTTGCTCAATGATACCCCTGGGGCGATCGTTCTTATCCAGGACGACAAGCTTGTTTTTATCAACGAAATCCCTCGAATGCAGCTGGGATACAATGAAGAAGAAATCATAGGACACAGTTTTATTGATTTCATTCATCCATGCTCTAAAGATTTTGTAAGAAATTTGCATCAGAGAAGGCTTGCTGGAAAATCGGTGCCGGATCAATATGAAGCCTTTCTGGTAACAAAAAGCGGCCAACCGATGTGTTGTGAAGTCGTGGTTAGGAAGATCCGATATCGGGGCCGAACCGCTTTCCTGCTGAATCTTGTCGGTCTTAACGAAAAGAAGCAGCAAGAACGTCAGCGGATGCAATCGCAGAAGAGGGAGTCCGTGGCCCGTATGGCGTCAGGTCTGAGTCGCGAATTCAAGGATTCTCTGGATGTTATATGTAAACAGCTTCCCAATCTTCATCAGGCCGAATCTCCTGAAGCTTCTGGATTTAACAAATCGTTGAAAGAGATTGAGGCGGCCGTCGAAAAACAGCACCGCATTATACGCCACCTGGACAGCTTGGCAGATTATAGAAAACAAAGGCAGGGCACCGTTCATTTCGACTTGAGAAAGGTGGTGAAAGATGCCGTCGACCTGGCAAGACAGATATGGAAAAAACAGCCTGGACACCTTGAGGACAAGACACACGTCAAGACCTATCTGAGGGCAATATCACCAGTGGAAGGGCACCCGGAAGAGATAAGAGATGCTATTTTGAGCATTCTATTGAATGCCGCCGACGCTCTGCCGACTGGTGGGGAAATCTATTTGACCACAGAGGAAAACGCCGGTTTCGCCCATGTTTTTCTGCAGGACAACGGGATAGGTATTAAAGGGGATATCCAAGACAAGATGTTTGACCCATTTTTTACAACAAAGGGCGGCCTCCGACCCGGGCTTGGGTTAAGCTTGTCCTACGCCACGATCAGTCGCCATGGCGGAGAAATTGAATTTATAAATCTGGAGGGTCAGGGGGCGACATGCACAATAAAACTCCCACTTGCCCAAGTCGGCCATTTGAGAAAGGCCAGAGGACCTAAAAAAAAGATCAGCAACTCACGTATCATGATCATTGCCGATGAGGGCATGGTCAAGGACTTGCTTCTTCAGTTATTTATCAGAAGGAAGGGGAAGGTAGCGGCCGTTTCCAACACAAGGGACGGCCTCAAGACGTTGAGAAAAAACAGATTTGATCTGGTTGTTGCTGATCTGAATATGCTCCCCCTTGATCCATCCAAAATTATAGCGAAAATTAAGAAAATAGATCCTGAGGTGCTCGTTGCGTTGGTTAATGCGGATTCGAAAGGCAAATCACCCCGTGCCTTGAAAAAACTGGGCGCGGACCTTGTGATTAGTAAGCCGCTTGAAATGGATAGGATTATATCTCGCGTATCAACTATTTTGAGGCAGTTATCAAAGTGAGCACATTATTTAAAAATCCGGAGACGCCATTGGCCGAAAGGATGAGGCCGAGAAGGCTTGAAGAAATGTTGGGGCAGGAGCATCTTCTTGGCCGCGACTCTCTTCTCTCCAGGGCCCTGCGGAGAGGACACATATTTTCAGTCATTTTTTGGGGGCCTCCCGGCTCCGGGAAGACCACTTTGGCAAGGATGATGGGTTCCTACACTCAGTTGCCCTTTCAGGCATTTTCCGCGGTCACGTCGGGAGTCAAAGATCTGAGAAGGATAGTTGAAGCTGCCGAGAAAGCGATGGCATTGTCAGGCAAACCCACAATCCTTTTTGTGGATGAAATTCATCGATTTAATAAGGCCCAGCAGGATGCGTTCCTTCCATATGTCGAGAGCGGGCTTATAATACTGATCGGGGCAACAACACAAAATCCCTCTTTCGAGGTGATTCCACCGCTTCTCTCAAGGACGAGGTTGATGATCCTTAAACCTCTTGGAAAAAAGGAGATTAAGAAGCTTCTTTTAAGGGCTTTGGCCGACAAGGATCAAGGTCTGGGCACTATAGATATAGAAATAGTGCCCGAAGCAATGGATTTCTTAATTGAATTTTCCCAGGGGGATGCCCGTGTGGCCTTAAATAATCTTGAAGCAGCGGTTCATTATATGTCCAACAGCCCGGGATCACAGCCTTTGAGGGTAGGGCAGAAAACCGTTGAAAAAATCCTCGGTAGAAAAGCACTTGCCTATGACAAGGACGGGGAAGAGCACTATAACCTGATCTCGGCCTTTCATAAAAGCCTTAGGGGGAGTGATGCCCAGGCATCAATTTACTGGTTGTACCGGATGTTGATGGCAGGAGAGGATCCTCTTTTCATCGTGCGGAGAATGATCCGCTTCGCAACGGAAGACGTAGGCTTGGCCGACCCGGATGCCTTGCAGGTGGCACTTGCCGCTTTCGAGTCCTGGCAAAAAGTTGGGCCTCCGGAGGCCCAACTGTCACTGGCCCAGGCCGCAGTTTATCTCGCGTCTGCGCCAAAGAGCAATGCGCTTTACCTGGCGGAAATGGCTGTGAAAAAGGAGGTGGAAAGATCCGGGAATCAACCGGTTCCTTTACATATCAGGAACGCCCCTACCGAGATGATGAAAAAGGTGGGTTATGGAAAAGGTTACCTCTATCCCCACAATTATGCTGACGGCCGGGTCAAACAGGAGTACCTGCCCAAGAATGTCAAAAACAGGGTTTATTATCGTCCAACCGGGAGGGGCTTTGAAAAGGAGATCCGAAGGAGGATGGATTGACCCAAAGCCAATGCGGACTTCTCAATGATAAGTCCTTGACCTTCGGCTTATTCCATTAGGATGAGTCTTTGAAGACCGCTTATTGTTGAATGCCCAAGGCATTACGATGGAGCGTTTTTTTAAAATGGATATGAGAGCTTTATTACGGTGTCATCTCTTAAGGAGGTTCATCCATCCAGGTCGAGAGGGGTTTTGCATTTGTTGCAGCGTTGTGCTCCCCTGAAAAGCACATGGTCACATTCAGGGCACACGTAGCGAGACTCTTCGTGTTGTACCCATTTTTCGGTTCCCACCTCACGCCAGTGCGGGATTGAACGTAGAATAACTTTTTTACCCACAGGCATTGGGAAGTCCTTTATAAACTGACATGGGAAACCCGGGCACTCATGACAGCCGGCATAACCTTTGCTGTTTGTGCAGGCCTTTATTTGACATTCTCTGCAATAGAGAAAAGGTGCGTCCGACAGACACCCTTCACACCGGATATCGGCAACGGTAAGGTCTTCGCTTCCTGGAAGCTTGCCTTTGTAAACGCCTAAGAGCCTTTCTCTGAACTTCAGATTGTTGTCTCTTGTAGCATAGAGAACGCCGCAAACACCGCAATACAGACCGCACGGTGACAAGTACTTGGGATTAATCTCTGTTTTTTTTGGGTCCATTTTGATGTTATAGGGGTGGCGACCACCGATTCGTGGCACCATCATATGACCAGCAATTCGAGAGTGCTTTTCTGGATGTATACTGGGGATTTTCAATCCACAAGAGCATTTGCTTGTGGGCCTCGTTCAACTGTTTGAATTTCTCCGCATCACCACCCATGTCAGGGTGGTGGAGCTTGGCCAACTTTTTATAAGCGGACTTTATTGTAGTCATCTGACTGTCGCTGCGTAAATCGTTTCTGTCGAGCTCAAGGATTTTCAGACAGTCTTTTTCACGCTTGCTAAGCCGCAGACGAGATTTCCTGTTTGGCTTGATGCTGTCAGGATCAATGTCCTTTTTTTGGTTTTTCTCGAGTAAGAAGAGGGAAGCAAAACTTTTTGAGGTTTTGTTGTCGACCAGACGATGCCATTCCGCTCCGGATCTGAGAATAAGCCTTTTGAGATCCTCAGCAGGTTTGTTACCAGGCTTTCTTTTGCAAATAAATCTGGAAATTCCTTTTGACCATACAGGAATGACGTCCAGTATCACATGATCATGGGTGAAAAAAAAGGCCGCATACCTTGTATTAAAAGTTTTGAGTAATCCTTTTGATAGCGAAAGGACCCAGTTGATCTGTTGCCGGCATTCTTTTGAGCAGTAACGTCTGCCCGGTTTTATTCCGACGGTTCCACAGGAAAGACATGTTGGAGTTCTGGCAGGGCTTGTGTGCCTGACAATCTTGTTGTTGATCATGTGGTCTAAAATGGTCCCCATGTTATCTATCCGCACTCCATCAGTATATCTGGACCGGAAAAAGGAATACAGCCCGGCAACGGCCAAATCAAAAAATGCTCTTACCATGCTTTTATGGTGTTTTTCAGGAACGGCTCGATTTTTAATATATATTGAAACATCCCAATAATCAAGTAAATCCACGGCACCCTGCACACCACAGCCCTGTCCCCTATAGCTCTTCAGGCGTAAAGGAGACCACATGATCGATTTTAAGTGTATTTGTAAAAACCATTGCAAGCCTATCCACGCCGAGTGCAATTCCCGCGGCCTCGGGCATGTGTTCAAGGGACTTGAGAAACCGATCGGCAATTGGGTAGATCTGCTTTCCCGACATGCGTCTTTGTTGCATATCCCTTTCAAATCTGGCCCTCTGTTCGTTTGTATCAGTCAATTCAGAAAACCCATTGGCCAGCTCCAGGCCGCCTATGTAAAACTCGAACCTCTCGGCAAATTCATGGCTTTCGGGCTTTAGCCGGGCCATTGCCGCCAGGGAAGCCGGATAATCATATAAAAATGTGGGTTTTGTGACACCCAAGTTCGGTTCGATTTCACGGACCATGAGTTCATCAAAGACACCTTTGTTGAGAGCCTTTTCCAGGGGCATTAAGGCATAGCGGAAAAACGCATCCCTCACTGAGATCCTTTGCCACGGGGCTTCCAGGTCAATATCCAGATCCCTGTAGCGGAGCCTTTCTTCAATCCCGAGATCTCGTGCTATACATGAGATAAGTGCTTCGCAATCGTTCATTAGGTAATGATAGTCAATCCCGATTCGATACCATTCAAGGAGAGTGAACTCAGGCAGGTGAAGATTACCGCGTTCCCCTTCACGGAAGCACTTGCTGATCTGGAAAATTTTTGTGTACCCAGCGCTCAGCATCTGCTTCATGCAAATTTCAGGAGAAGTATGAAGGAATTGGTTGCCCGTACGGACTGCTTCGATGTGGGCTTCAGGGGGAGGTGCGGGGATGATCTGTGGGGTCTCCACCTCCAGATAATCCTTTTCGATAAAGAAATTCCTGATTGACTGAATCATCCGGGCGCGCACAAACAGGTTCCTTTTGCGAGCCGCCAACCTCCCTTGGTCCTTCGATGGGGACTTATTCTTTAACCCGGGTGACATATTCCCCGGTTCTCGTGTCAATGGTTATTCTATCGCCCTCCTCAACAAAGGGAGGAACACGGAGCACGTAGCCGGTTTCTACCGTTATAGGTTTGGTGTCACCGGCGACGGAATCGCCTTTTGCCCATGGATCTGCCTTGGTTACGGCCACGTCCACAAAATTCGGCAAGGTAATGCCGATCGCTTTGCCCTCGAAAAAGAGAATCTCTACTTCGAGATTGTCCGTCAGAAAGTTCTTTGCTTCACCCACCTGGTCGGTGTTAAGGAAGGTCTGTTCATAATTTTCAACATCCATAAAACAGAATTCGTTTTCCTGCTCGTAGAGGTATTGCATTTTACGTTCTTCCAAAACGGCCGGTTGAAAAGTATCCCCCGACCTGTAAGTGCGGTCAATAATAACATCCGTGATCATGTTTTTCAGTTTGCAACGATAAAGGGATTGGCCCTTGCCCGGTTTTGAAAATTGAAATTCAATAATGATATAGGGATCATTATCGATTTGAATTTTCAATCCCTTTCTCAAGTCACTGGCATTATACATTTTTATTTTTCCTTATTAATTTTGCGGTAACATTTACAGTTTGTGTAAAAAATTTTCATTTAGCTTTCAGGCACTGCCCTTTATGCTTCCACCAAGCAGAAATACTCGGTGCACTAAATATAGGGAAAATATGTCCAGGTCAAGGAAAAATGCGGTTCATGGAGATAAAATGACTTGAGGTCTCTTAATGAAAACATTAGATTAAAGTTTCTAAAAAGATCATCCTGCAAAAGAATGCCGTGATACGGTTCAGATATGGAATCGGCAGTACAGGAAGGTCGAATAAGAGTCGACGTTAACCCCAATACTTTTGGGGAGAATTCCTCTTTTTTAAAGCATTGTTCATAAATAAAATGAATAAATCGCACATATGAAAAACTCCAGGAGGGGCGGTCCCATGGAAACAAATCAGGCCATTATGGCTTTTTCTCAGAGCGAAAAAATCAAATCTGGACTTATCTGGGTTTCTCATTCCCTTGAAATGCTCGGCGGTTTGCCCGAGCCGGAAAGACAGGGGGGAGAAAAAATGATTAATGCGATCATTAACATGATCGTTCACGAAATCCGGCTCGGTGTGACACTGGTCGGAGAAGCACCCTGGAAAGAAATTGAAAGGGATATCGACCAGGCTATAGTCATGATCAATTCCGGGGTTAGTGCAGAGGCTGTTCTGCAACTTACCCAGGCACTGAGTCAGGTCACAACAATAGGGCATCGGGCCATGTCTTTTTTGAAAGAAAAAGGCCTGCTTTAGTCTTATTTAGGATAAATAGTAAACATCACATAAAAACAATTTATATAATAATCATAATAAATAAGGTAAAATTCATATATATTTATATGTGATAGGGAGGTTTTTCATGAAGATTCTTGTGCTCTATTTTTCAAAGGGAGGCAATACCCGGAAGTTGGCTGAGGCGGTTTCAAACGGTGTTGACGATGTGGAAGGATTTGATGCCGTACTCAAGCACACCGATAATGTAGCCAAGGAGGATTTTATTCAATCGGAAGGGATCATCGCCGGTTCCCCGGTTTATTTTGGCGTGATGGCGGCTGAATTGAAGAAAGTCTTCGACGATTTTGTCGGTGTCCGCAAACAAATGGAGGGTAAGGTCGGTGCGGCTTTTGCCACTTCCGGGGATCCTACCGGCGGAAAAGAGACGACTATGATGTCCATCCTCCAGGCTATGCTGGTTTACGGCATGGTAATTGTGGGCGACCCAATGTCCGCAACCGGCCACTTCGGGGTGGCATGCGTGGGAGCGCCTGACAAAACCACTGAAGACAACGCGATAAAGCTCGGCAGAAGGGTTGCGGAATTGTCAAAAAAGCTGGCAGACTGATTTTTACAAAGCAAGGAACGTAACACTTTTGATGAGGTTAAACAGACATTGGATCGAGATATTTTAGAAGACCTCCTGGTTCGTTTGAGCAAAGGTGAAGTTTCTGTTGAAGATGCCCTCGAAAGGCTTAAAAATCTGCCCTTTGAAGATCTGGGTTTTGCGTGTATTGATCATCACCGGAGCCTGAGAAAAGGGCTCTCGGAAGTCATTTTCGGAGAGGGCAAGGAAGTTTCGGAAATACTGAGTATTATAGAGTGTATGGTTGACCGGGAACAAAACATCATGGTGACGCGCCTTTTACCGGAGAAGGCGGGAGAGATTCAAAGCAGGTTCCCTGAAAGCGAATATAATACAAAGTCGATGGTACTGACCCTGGTAAAATACCCTATAAAAAAGTCCGGCAAGGGGACAATCCTCGTGATGAGTGCCGGGACATCAGATATCCATGTGGCGGAAGAGGCAGCCGCGACAGCAGGTTTTATGGGAAATGAAGTGGATACTCTATATGATGTGGGCATTTCAGGTATTCACCGGGTCCTCAGCCAAAGAGAAAGGATCATGAAGGCCTCGGTAATCGTAGCGGTTGCCGGGATGGAGGGAGCCTTGCCGAGTGTTGTGGCGGGACTGGTCGATAAGCCGGTTATCGCGGTCCCTACCAGTGTGGGTTACGGGGCCAGTTTTAAAGGTCTTGCCGCTTTGTTGGGCATGCTCAATTCCTGCGCGGCCGGGGTGACGGTAGTGAACATAGATAATGGGTTCGGCGCCGGGTATGCCGCAAGCATTATAAATAGGACTTAGTCGTTTTTATGCACTATTGCGGGATTAGACCTTTCCCGATACCGGAAATAAGTCAGGAAATTATTGAATGCCTCTGTATTGCTGTCGGATCTCCAGAACACGCTTTTTTAAAAGGGGAAGTTCCTTTTTCTGTGAATCGTCCCAGCAGGGTATCAAGCTATTATTGTGGAATAAGGGCTCTTTCTCGAGATCAAATTTGGAATGTTTCAGGGCCTCTGCCCACAGGAACGTGTGGGGTATGGGTGAGTACTCGGAGAGGAAAGGCGTCGTACCTGATCTCGCAACGAAATTGATAGTATCGATCACCGATGAAAAGGATTGACCGGGTAGTCCAATGAGAATATAAGCCCCGACCTGTGAACTGGTAAAGCCAGCCTTAAGCAGGAGGTGTGCGGCACGCTCGAAATCACCCTCGGTGATCTTATTATCCAGTTTGCGGTGCATGGTAAAGTTTGAAGTCTCAAGCCCAAGTCGTATTGTACGGAATCCGGTGCGGCGCATAAGCACTGCAATCTCCGGTGTGATTTCTTTCACATGTAATGCATTGGGGGTGTGAAATCTGAGATTCAGTTGAAGTCGCTCAAGAAGTTCAAGAAGCACAACAAAATGGTGATCTGAGGCAATGAGGAGAGCATCATCATAAAAAGAGAAGTCACGGATTCCAAAATCTTTGTGCCAGTAAAGGATTTCATCTAAAACTTCCTCCGGCTCTCTGCGCGTAGGATGAGGGTTTAGGAAATGGCTGGCACAGTACCGGCAGCGGTAAGGACAACCTGTTGAGGTGAGAAGGCAGATATAGTCAATGTGGTTTAAGAGGTCAAAGGCTGGATAAGGAGCATAGTCCGAGTGAGGGACAGGCCCCGGTGCGGGGATTCCACAGTCACTGAGAACCTTTAGGAGGATTTCAGGATCATTGCCCTTTACCACTTTGTCCGCCTCCAGATTCTTGATGGCATGGTCGTAACAGAGGGTGGCATAGATTCCCCCTAACACGACCGGTACACCCGGGTGTTTTTTTTTGGCCAGGCTGATGGCCTCGCTGACTCCCGGATACCAGTATGTCATGAGCGAGGTCACAAGAATGGCGGCAGGCCTGCGTATTTTGTTCAATTCTTCTTCAAATATTTTTAATGAAAGGCCGTAGCGACTGTAAGGTCTCGGGATTTCCTTTAGGGGGGGAGGCTTGCGAATTTTTTTTCGCCAATATTTCCCGGTTCCGAACCTGCGTCGGGTGGGCAACTTCACGTATGGATCAGCTTTCATTTTTGGATGATGCACGTCAAGGCAGTCTATCAAGTGTATTTTAAAGCCGCAGCTCCTGAGGTAGCCAGCAAGATAGAGGAGTCCGAGTGGCTTTGACCAGAGGTCGTATGCCGCAAAATCATAAATCCAGGGATTGATGAGGATGAGTGTTGGAGCCATGTGACAGGGGAATCCTTAAAAGCTGGGAAGCAGCTGGAAATTTTGTTACACTAACCCTCCCCCACTCCCCCCCTCACACCAGGCCGGGGCTTACCCGCCCTCTGCCTGTTGATGGACTTTTACGAGCCCATCAATTTGAACTGACGCACAGCGGGTAAAAGATCACGGATCAGAGGTTAGCATATGAGAGCCATTGTTCAGAGAGTAAAAGAGTCCAAAGTAGAAGTCAAGGGCAACACTGTCGGTGTTATTGGCCCGGGATTGCTCGTTTTTTTAGGTGTGGGAGAGGGTGATTCAAAAAAGGACTGCGATTATCTGGCCGACAAGATCGCTCACCTGAGGATATTTTCAGACGAAAAGGGTCTGATGAATCTTTCTTTAATAGATACCGGCACATCCGTGCTGGTTGTTTCCCAGTTTACTCTCTGGGGTGACTGCCGGAAAGGACGACGGCCTTCTTTTTCCAAAGCAGCCGGGCCGGAACGGGCAAAGGAGCTTTATGGGCATTTTGTCGGGCTTTTGAGAAAAAAAAGTATCCATGTTGAAACCGGCCAATTCCAGGAAATGATGGATGTCTATCTCATCAATGACGGTCCCGTGACATTGATGTTGGACAGTGCAAAAAATTTTTAGGGGAAGTCATATATGAAGACTCTATTGCACCTGCTTTATCAGCCTTATAAGTGGCTCTTTTTTGGCCCCTATCTCGTGCTATCCACGCTTTTTTTCGGTTCCTTGACTGTTGTTCTGGTTTACCTTACCAATCCCAGGATAGCGAGCCTGATTGGCGGTTCAATATGGGCAAGATTGATTGTCTATCTGACGCCCATATTCGTCAGTGTTGTGGGGAGGGATAATATTGACAAAAAGCAGTCCTACGTTATTGTCTGCAATCATCAGAGCCATTATGATGTTCTTGTTCTGTACGGCTGGCTGGGAATAGATTTCAGATGGGTTATAAAGAGCGAATTGAGAAAAGTGCCGGGACTCGGGATCGGATGCGAAAAAATAGGACATATCTTCATTGACAGATCTAATACCAAAGCCGCCTTGGCTGCAATAAACGCCGCAAGAACCCAGATTGTCGACGGCACCTCGGTGATATTTTTTCCGGAAGGTTCGAGAAGCAGAAATAACGAACTGGGAGGTTTTAAAAAAGGAGCCTTTAAAATGGCCTTTGATATCGGGATCCCAATTCTTCCGATTACCATTGTTGGTACAAAAAACATTTTACCGCCAAAAACCATTAGGCTTTTTCCCGGGAGGGTAAAGATGATTATCCACGAACCTATAGATATTGCTCAATATAAAGATGCTGATATCAAAGAATTGATGGAAAAGGCGAGGGGAATCATCCAGGGGGGTCTTGAAACCTCTGAAAGCTGTTAGGGTGTCATGAGTGCTTTCTCGAAAATAAAAATGAACCTGAGTTTCAGTTCATGCCCAATTCTTTTTCGAGGATTCCAATCCTGTCCTTGATGTTTTTCATCTCCTGGGGATCGTAAATGCCTTTTTTCAGCCTGAGTTTCAGGCCGAGGAGCTCCATTGATTTTCTGTGGTCTTGGCAGTTGACTTTCATTACAATAAACGCTTAAATAAAAAGAATTCACTTCTTCCGGCACTTTAAAAATTTGAGAAGGTTCTCTATACAACAAAAACAAATCCCTTGTCCACATAAAAGGGAACACTTGGGGATGAACATTAGCCGAAATTTAACATTCTCCAATTTCAATACAGAGACAAGGATGAAACAGTATGTCGGAACCGAGTACATATGCGGTTTTCGAGTGACTAAAGATCGCATGATTGCGAGAGGCGATGATTCCTGTCACGGGATTTTTGCCTGGAAAAATTGACCTGAGAGGGCCCGGCACCTTTTCACTGAATATTCCGGGAGAAATATTCGGTGTCTTTAAAGTGGCGCACCCGTAAGGAGGTTTTATGAAAATTCTTCTCATTTATCCAAAATACCCGGATACATTCTGGAGTTTTAGTTATGCCCTGAAATTCATCTCTAAAAAGGCAACCCATCCACCTCTGGGCTTGTTGACCGTAGCGGCAATGCTTCCAAAAGAATGGGACAAAAGGCTGGTAGATATGAATGTCTCTCCGTTGAGGGACAAAGCACTTGAGTGGGCGGATCTTGCCTTTGTCAGTGCTATGTCGGTCCAAAATGAATCGGTAAGGGAAGTCATCAGCAGATGCAAAAAAATGGGTCTAAAAATTGTGGCCGGCGGTCCGCTTTTCACGACCGCATATGAGGAATTCGAGGATATAGATTATTTTGTGCTCAATGAGGCGGAAATAACTCTGCCGCCCTTTTTATCGGATTTGGAAAATGGATGTGGCAAACATATGTATACATCCAAGGAATTGCCGGATTTAGAAAAAACCGCTGTTCCGCTCTGGGACATTCTCAATATGAAAGACTATGCATGCATGAATATGCAGTATTCCCGGGGCTGTC
>CAZIXY010000080.1:0-12208 GCA_964543315.1 uncultured Desulfobacteraceae bacterium
AATGAAGACGATATCGATACCATGAGGATCGATTTTCGACTCCTCAATTGCCTTCCATATAGGCTCATAGGCCAACTCCTGAAAGCTCTTATCAATATATTTCCCAAATCGGGTCATTGAAATGCCCAGTATATAGGACTCTGTCACCTTTCCACTCCCTTATGCTATTTTGCGGGCCTAAAACGGTATCCCATGACGGACCTGCCTTCGGAATCGGTCCCTCTCCTGATGACTTTTAATTCCATAATCAGACCGGTCCTGAGAATGGAACCATTTCCAACATCAACAAGGATAGAGAAGATACGCGGTCCGTCCTCGTCAAGGTCTATATAACCCTGAGTGTGCGGGACTTCATATCCTGGCGGGGCCACACTAGCAACCACGAAACTTTGAAGTTTCCCCCTGTCGCTTAGCCTTACCGACTTTACAGATTTGTCTTCCAAACACCAAGGGCAATTTTTTCTCGAGGGGAAGAAGGTGCGGTTACATTTTTCGCACTTAGTGCCATGCAAATGGAGATCATCCATTCTTTCACCGATCAGGCTGCCGGGGACTTCTGGGACCCACACGCCCTTTTCCAGCAATGTATGAATGTAATCAGCGATTTTTTTGGTCTTTGTTCCTGGGGGGAAAATTTTTTTCACACCTGCCTTTAGTAACAGATCGTAGTCCTCTTGCGGAATAATTCCCCCGATAATAATTGGAATGTCGGAGGCATTAAGCTCATCGAGTTCCTTTCTCAGTTTTTTAACCACCGATAGGTGTGCACCTACCATTGATGAAATACCTATAACGTCGGCGGATTCCTGGACTGCCGCCTTCGCTACTGCAGAGGGTTTCTGGCGAAGCCCAGTATAGACCACTTCCATCCCTGCTTGACGAAGACCATGGGCTACTACATACGCGCCCCGACTATGCCCGTCAAGCCCAATCTTGGCAATGATCACGCGTGGCCTTCTCTTGGCTTTCTTTATATCCACAAAGTTCCCTCCTGATAAAATCCCCATTCCTGGCCGAGTATCCTGCACATCTCTCCGATAGTGGCATATGCCCTTGCACATTCTATAAGGGCCTGAACGGTATTTTGGCCAGCCTTTACGTCTTGTTCCAACTTTTTCAGGCACTGTTTCACCCTGGCGTTGTCTCTTTCCCTTTTTAGACGATGGAGCCTTTCGATCACCCGCTCTTGGATACCCTCCTCTACTTTGAAGCAATCAATCTTAATCTTTTCCCCTTCCTCTTGAAAGCGGTTGAGTCCAACGATAACCCTTTCTCCCTTTTCAATCTCCTGTTGGTACTCACTGGCGGATTTTCGAATAAGCCTCTGGTAGAACCCTTCCTCAATTGCCTTATGTGCCCCCCCTTTTTCCCTGATCTGATCTATAAGCTCCAGAGCCTGTTTTTCTAACTCATTGGTAAGAGTTTCTATATAGTAGGATCCCCCTAGTGGATCTGCAACATCAGCGATACCCGTTTCATTGGCCAGGATATGCTGAGTCATAAGAGCTGTGCGTGCCGCCTCCTCGGAAGGGATACTGACTGCTTCATCCATTGCATTACAGGAGAGGCTCTGGGCACCGCCTAAGATTGCGCCTAATGCTTCGATGGTAACTCGAACTATATTGTTAAGGGGCTGGTGAGCAGTCATGGTATAGCCGGTCGTATAAACCCTTATGAAGCATTTCATGGTTTCCGGGTTTTTTGCCTCGTATTTATCTTTCATCATCCGTGCCCACATCCTGCGGAATGCCCGGTACTTTGCGATTTCCTCGAAAAGATTCATGGGAACCGAGAGCTGACACTCCATGGAAGGTACAAAGGCATCCGCATTCAGACCACGACTCAATGCCTCCTCTATGTAAGCCTGTGCATTGGACAGTGTGAATGCTATTTCTTGGATTGCTGTAGCCCCGCCTTGCCTCATATGAGATCCGCAAACGACGATTGGTTTGAAATGGAGGTGATTCCGGGTGCAGTATTCAACTGCATCTATAGAAAACTTCACTGCGGGCTCAGGTTGAAAAATATATGCCCCCCTGGCTACGTACTCCTTTAGGATGTCATTTTGTAACACGATGGTGTATTGTGAAGGATTAAGTTGTTGCTTTTCTCCCAAAGCAATAAACAGGGCGAGCATAATAGGTCCGATTGCGTTTGCAGTGGTGAAAATTTGGTGGGGTTGGCTTAAGGGGATCCCCTCAAAAATTTTTTCTAAATCCCTTAATGAGTTAATAGCTACCCCTGCCTTTCCCACTTCACCGTCAGCCAGTTCATCATCAGACTCCAGTCCCAACTGTGTAGGAAGATCCAGGGCCAAGGCAAGTGCTGTCTGCCCTTTGGATAGGAGATATTTGAATCTTTGGTTAGTGGCTTCAGGGTTTCCAAAGCCTGAATACTGTCCCATGATCCAGAAATCGGCCCGGTACATGCTTGGATAGATACCTCGCGTATAGGGATATTGACCGGGAAGCCCCAGGTCTTTTTCGGGATCAAATCCACAGCGTTGTAAATCATCCTGGTCATAGACGTCATCAAGTTTAATCTTGGAATCCGTGAAAAAAACAGGTTTTCTTCTGCCTCTTTTCTCATAATCCCGGGCCAGGCATTTGTTCCAGTCTTCACTCTTCATTTTTTTCCCTTATGCTTTATTGATTTTTCACCAAGCAACTCGAATATTTCTACAGGAGGTTTCCCCGGCCCCGAACTATCAAGGATGTTTCCAATCCACTCCAGGCTCTGGTCAGTGAGGAATTCGCTCGCAGAGGCTCTAAATTTTTCACGAGTCACCGATCGGGGTAGGGGGTTTTCCGGTTCACCTAAAGGGTGTGAGACCTCCATTGCGAACTTTTTCCCATCTCCCATGGTAACATATACAATGGCACCTCTCTCACCCGGATACCTTTTTTCTATATCCGGATCTATTATCACCGTAATTTTTTTCATAAGATCTTTTATATTGTGATTTTCAAAGTGGATCTCATCAAAGGTATCGTAGTCATTTTTCCCTAAAATAGCCCTCGCTGAAAGAGCATAAGGGATGTTGAAATAAGCATCACCACGGCTCTTAAGGCTATGGATTTCAGTTTCGACCGCGATACTGTAAGTGTGAACCTCTATTTTCTTAATATTATGAGGATCCAAACTGTTCTCATTACATATCTTTCCAAAGGCATCTATAGCCGGATGGAGGTGTCTGCACCCAGGGTAGGGCTTTAAATAGCTCCCCCTGATAGCGTACCCGTATTGTAGTTCGTGATCCAAGGGGGGGTCAGGGCTGTGTCCCAGATAGGCCGGGTAAAATCCCTCCTCAAGGATGCGAGGATATCCCGCCTGTCCCTTTCCAGCCAGGATTGCCGCCATAATACCCCCCCGGACTGCCCAAGCAACTTGAAGGGGCTGTGTATCACCTGTCTTGAAAGATGACACCAATCCTCCGCTTACCATGGCTGCAAGGCACAGAGCGTTACGGGTGCTGGTGTAGTCATGTCCGGAAAGGATCGCTGCTGCAGCAGCAGCTCCAAAGGGGGCCGTGATAGATGTGGGATGGAAGCCCCTAGTCGTGAATTCCGGATTGCCTCCACGTGCTATCCGCACCATAACATCGTATCCAGCGACAACAGACTGGTCGATTTCCTCCCAACTTGCGCCATTTGATAGGGCAATAACAGCAGGAATCACTACGGCAGCAGGATGGCAGGCCCCTTCACGTGATCCGTCTTCGAACACAGAGGCATTGATTGCAAAGGCCCAAAGCATTGCCGCATCCAAGGTGCATGTTCTATTTGGTCCACTTCCAGGCCAAGGAACACCCTTATCTTCTTTAGAACACAAATCGGTCAGGGCCTTGAACGTCTCACTTTTGCACCCGATATAGGCGGATCCAAGCGCATCCACGATGTGTTGGCGTACAATAGAACGATCTTCTCCTGATATAGGTGTGTTTCCAATCTGGAGAGCAAGCTCAGCCAAATAATCTGACATACTATTTTCAAGCCTTGTTCCCAATCTCAACAATCCTTCCGCTTCCATGAAAGATGATCGAGAAGATATATTCCTTTCCTGCATTAATATGGTATTTAAGGAGTTCCTTCGCCCAAAGTACGTCTCTGATCTTTATGGCTTCGTATATCTGCCTGTGCTCTTTGACTACCTCTTTGGCCCTATCCGCCCGTAATCCATCTATCCTGTGGCGGAGAAAAATCCTCTGGTATATTTCCCGGAAATAGTCTCCTAGGTAAAGATTCTCAGTCATCTGAATGATGCATGCGTGAAATTCCTGGTCAATGGTAAATCTTCCCCTGCTTACCTGTCCTGTTACTGCTCTTTCATAAAGGTTCTTGTGCCTTTCCAGGATTGAAAGTTTTTTAGGGGTTATTTTCCTTATGGCTTTACCAATGGCGCCCAGTTCCAACATTTCTCTTATTTCATAGAGAGACTCAGCCTCCTCTTTGGTTATTTCATGGACTCGGTAACCCTGGTTGGGGACAAAATCCAAGAATCCCTCGTTTGCCAGTATGCTGAGTGCATTGTTTACTGGGGTACGACTTACACCCATAAGCTTGGCTAGATCATTAAATATCAACCTTTGACCGGGAACGATTTCATAATTTAACATCATTTCTTTGATCTTCCCGTAGACTATTTGGGTAAGATTCTTTTCCTCTTTAGAAAGGCCCTTGTTCTCTATGTCATGAGAGATTTGGTTCATTACTCTGCCACAGCTTTTTCTTAACGGTATTTTCTCGGGACTTCAATATTAAGTAATTCAGCTAGGTTCAGACCAAGCATGTTTGCACGGTCTTCGTCTGTGATGGGTGGATATCCCCATCCTTCCTGAAGCTCTTTGGGCATATTAAGGTCTAATACGGCTTGAACAGACAGGTCTGCGGGTGCAGCAGGCCAGTCGGTCCCAAAAATGAGCCTCTCACTTCCCCCAAGGATATTCATCACGGATCCTACCATATGTGCCAGTTTTATCGGGGCATAGTACCAGGGCCCGAGCATACCGCTCATGCCGATATAAATGTTTGGATGCTTCCATGCCACCGCATTTAAAGTGTCGCTTTGCGGCCATCCGAAGTGGTATGCGACAACCTTCAACTCAGGGAAAGTCAGACAGATATTGTCCAGAAGTATAGGGTGGCAATACTCCATATGCCCTCCTACCGCAAAACCGGTATGGAAAAAAACTGGAATATCAAGCTCTACGCATTTTTCATAGAAAGGAAACATATCCGGGTGATTGAATGGACCAGCGTCCTCAGGAGAATACACCTTGGTACACTTGAATCCGTAATCTTTATGCAAGATCTCCAACTCTTTGATGGCGTTTCTCACGCCTCTTATCAAGTGAGGTCCTACGTTTGAACACCCGATAATGCGGTCAGGGTATTTCTCCATGGCTTGAATAGTATGGTAGTTTGTTGAACAGGGCACACCATTGTAAGATAGGCTCAAGAATGATTCTCTTAACATACATGATTTATCAATACCCGCTTGGTCCATGGCCTCTATAAGGCCTTCAAGTGCCCAGTCTGCAGGCTTTTCGCGTTTCTCCTTTGTAATAGGGTTAGTATTCCACCATTTACCTGTAGGTGATTCGCCTGGTTTCGAAAAGTATGCGCTCCCAGGATAATAACTGACATGCTTCCTGAATTCCCAAGGCATGATATGTGCCTCGCAATCGAATATAAAAAACTTTTCTTTGCTAGGCATTTCTTCCTCCTTCTTGGTCTCCTAAAATTTTAAGTTTACTAAAAATTTATTAAAACCCTGAACTCAAAATTGATTACATGAAATTTGTTTGCGTGTCAAGAAATATATGAGAGCACCAATTGAATAATGATATGCGCTATTTTTGCACTACAATATCTAAAAACATTATTAATATTATCCGCTTAATTTCATTTAATTTTTCTCAAGAGGTTATAGGTTTACTTGTAAATAGAACTTTTGTCGTTGACTAGCGAAAGATTGCATGTTAAATGGCATGCAATCTATTTATAGTTATTAAAAAATAGCTCGCATTGAACCAATCCCTTTTCTTGCTGGGAAAACATTAGAGGAGAAGATTATGTTTGATTTATTAATTTTATGCCCTGAAGAAGTAGAGGATCCATGGATTAGAAGGCTCTTAACCAAGTGCCCAAAGGACTGTCGGCTTAGCAGCATGCCCGAGCCGAAAGATTTGGAATTGAAGAAGGTTGTACTTGAAGCCTTTTCAGAAAAGGATGAAAAAGAAAAAGTTCTTCTTGCTCTCGGGAAAAATAAAAAATGGAGTGGTCCTGTTGCCTCCTTAAGTACCTATGATTCAACCACAATTGTGGCATCAAAGAGCGAGCTAGTAGAACGACTTGTCGGGTTTCAACCATCACTCGGCTCCAGGGGTGGCCTTGCTATCGAATTGCTAAAAGGAGAGAGAACTTCGACAGAAACCGTTCATAGAGTTCAGGAAATTTTTCACGGACTTGGATGCATAGTCTTTGTTTGCCGAGACCAGGCAGGAGGGATATTGCCTAGGGTACTCGCCTCCGTAATTAACGAAGCAGCATACATGGCTTGGACCGGTATTGCACCTATTGAAAAGATTGATGCAATGATGCGCCTTGGGGCTAATTTCCCCATGGGGCCCTTTCAATGGGCTGATCAAATTGGAATAGATAGGGTTCTAGCACTCCTTGAAGCTATGCATAAAGAGTTTGGGCCGCAATATCAGCCCTGCCCCTGGATACGCAGAAAAGTTGAGTCTGGCAAATTTGGGGTTAGGACTGGCGAAGGGTTTTATAATTATGGTGGAGGGGATGAGTCATGAAAAAAATTTGTAGGGTATTAGTAGTCGGTGCAGGGGTTATGGGCCATGGCATTGCACTGGTATGTGCTAAGAGTGGTTTTCAGACTTCCCTTATAGACGTGAAAAAGGAGTCTCTGGATAGTGCCCTTTTCCAAATTGATCGTTTCCTTCAAGCGAGCGTGGGGAGGGGAAAAATGACACAGGAGGAAGTCCGTGATACCAAGGCCCGGCTTTCCGCGAATACAGATCTCATGTCGGTGGCGGGAAATTCGGATATTGTCATAGAAGCTATTATCGAGGAAAAGGAGGCAAAGTCTAGGCTTTTTAAACAGCTCAATGAGATATGTGACACTTCTGTCATTTTTGCCTCCAATACGAGCCAGTTTTCTATAACCGAGCTAGGCCGTTTGTCCGGACGTCCCGATCGATTTATTGGAATGCATTGGTTTAATCCCCCTGCTTTGATGAGACTCGTTGAGATCCCGAGGGGAATACAGACCAGTAATGAAACCGTTGAAATCATTACAGACCTTGCCAAGCGATTAGGTAAGGAGCCCATGGTCTGCAAGGACTCTCCCGGCTTTGTTGTAAATCGAATTCTTAATGTATGGTACAACGAGGCCATGAGGCTCCTTGATGAGGGTGCAGCAGATGTAGAAATAATTGACAAGGCAATTCGGGACGGAGGAGGATTTAGAATGGGCCCATTGCAACTGAGGGATTTGGTAGGCCTGGATACGGCCCTTCTCATTACCGAGTCACTATACCAACGACTGGGCAATGAAAAATTCCGGCCGTGCCAGTGTCTTCGTGACCTTGTGGCCGCCGGTCATTTTGGGAGGAAGACGGGTCAAGGTTTTTATAAATATGATAAAAAACAATAGGGCGTTTTGTAATAGGAGATCAGTGCTGTCCAAATAAGAAACCGATTTTGGGCAAGAGTGATAGGAGATGAAAAATGGAAGATGTGGTCATTGTTAGCGGGGTACGAACACCCATCGGAGCTTATGGAGGTACCTTGAAGGATGTGCATGTATCCGAGTTTACGGCAATTGTATTGAATGAGGTGGTAAAGAGGGCCGGGATTGAGCCGTCCCAGGTAGACGACGTAATAATGGGGCAGTCCTATCAAAATGGGGAATGTGCCAACGGTGCCCGGATGGCCCTGCTTGCTGCAGGATGGCCGGATGCGGTGCCGGGCGTTACCCTTGATCGCCGCTGTTGTTCAGGGCTTGATGCTGTCTTTTTCGGAGTCATGAAAATACAAACGGGCAATGCCGATATAATCGTCGCTGGTGGGATGGATAGTATGAGTCAGGCAGAACTTTATATTCCTGGAGATATAAAATGGGGGCTAGGCGGAAGGATAGACAAGAAATGGGGCTTTATGCCAAGGGGTCACGGGGCTCTCTCCATGTGGGGTATCCCACTCTTTGACAGGATACAGCGGGCAAGGGTGATGTCACAACCCATAGATCGATATGGTGAGCTCAATTCCATGATGACATGGGCCGAAACCGCCGCCAAAAAGGAAAATATCTCCCGGGAGGAGGCTGACCAATGGGCTTATCGAAGCCACCAAAGGGCACTGGCCGCATGGGAGAAGGGCCTCTTCAGAGAGGAGGTTGTCGCTATCCCTGTTCCGCAGAGAAAAGGAGATCCTCTCATGTTTGACAGGGATGAGACGCCCCGCGCTGATACGACTCTTGAAAAGCTGGCAAAGCTACCCCCCGTTTATGACGACGGTGTATGCACAGCGGGCAATTCATCCAGTGAGAATGATGGCGCTGGAGCGGTGGTGATTATGAGCGGGAAAAAAACTAGAGAACTGGGCATTAAACCGATGGCTTTTTTCCGTTCCTGTGCTGTTGCCGGTGCTGATCCAAGCCTTACTTATCCCGCAGTACCTGCTTCAGCGGGCAAGACACTTGCTAAAGCAGGGATCACTATCAACAAGGTTGATCTGATTGAGATACAGGAGGCATTCGCAGTTCAGGCCCTTGCGGATGCCAGGTTGATGGGTATCCCAGATAAGGAATTTGACAAAAAAATTAATGTCAATGGCTCAGGGATATCCCTGGGACACCCCATTGCCGCTACGGGTGCCATGAGACTTGTAACCCTTGTACACGAAATGAAAAGACGGGGTGCCCGCTATGGGCTTGAGACTATCTGCGGTGGCGGTGGGCAGGGCATCTGTGCCATCTTAGAGAGCCCTTAAATCGGATAAAGGAGTGATCAGGTATGTACTTTGAACTTTCAGAGGAACATAAAATATTTCAAAAATTCATAAGGGACTTTGCTGAAACTGAGATAGCACCTCTCGTTGATGAGGCAGAAGAGACAAACACCTTTCCGAGACAGCTTTTCAAAAAAATGGGCGAAATGGGTTTCCTCTGCCCTAGATATCCCGAGGAGCTTGGAGGAGGGGGCGGGGACAAGATTACAGAAGTTATCATGGCCGAAGAATTAAATAGGATCAATGCAGGCATTGCGGCCTCCCTCATGGTGCAGGGTGGGTTAAGTACCCAGCCCATATATCGTTTTGGATCTGATGAGCAAAAAGAGAGAATTCTTAAGCCCGCTATACGGGGAGATAAAATTGGGGCTTTTGCCCTTACCGAGCCAAACTCTGGGTCTGACGCTGCTTCAATCAAAACTAGGGCGATCCGCGACGGAGATAAATATATTATCAATGGAACAAAAATATTTATCACCAATGGTCCAATCTGTGACTATGCTGTGGTTGCCGCCTATACTGACCCCGCCAAGAGGGGTGAAGGTATTAGTCTCTTTATTGTCGAAAAGGGAACCCCTGGGTTTTCCTGCTCCCGAAAACTGGATAAAGTTGGAAACCGCTCAATTGAGACAGGGGAGCTAGTCTTTGAAGATTGTCAGGTTCCGTCCGAAAACCTGATAGGAGGCAGGGAGGGGGGTGGCTTTCATATGCTCGCCGATACCTTGATTTCCGGTCGCATCACATACGGGGGGCGCTCTACAGGTACTGCACAGGCGGCTTATGAATTAACCGTTCGGTATGCAAAGGAGAGAATTCAGTTTGGGCAGCCTATCATCAAGTTTCAGGCCACTAAATTCAAGCTGGCTGAAATGGCTATGCACATAGATATCATGCGTTTTTATACTTATCGGGTCGCCTGCATGTACGATCAGGGGAGAAATGTCCGGAAAGAGGCCTCCATGGTAAAGTTGTTCACTACTGAAGCACTGCAAAAAATCCTTGCAGATTCCATGCAGATCCATGGGGGTTATGGCTACATGATGGAGTACCCTGTTCAGAGATACTGGCGGGACGGGCGGCTTTTCACCATTACAGAAGGGACCTCGGAAATCCAGCGTCTTGTGATTGCCCGTGAGCTAGGCTTTTAGTCGCGATTTCTTGATTTACCCTAAAAGCTGTATATTCTCTTTGTGATAGTAGCTTTGATCAAAAATTGTCGCTACCCTTTCCTGCTAACCTTGCCCTTTTCTCCCTAACCTTATTTATGTGGGCACTCTCAATGGGCTTTCCTTGCAACAGGATAAGCAGTTTTCGCTGTGGGAACACGAACTAATAAACTGCTCAGATTCCGTAAGGGTAGGCTAATAGTTAATAACCACCAGCATACTTGCGGGCTTATTAGTCTTGTTAATTATTCCTCTCCCTTCGTTGGGGGCGATATAAACTGATTCCCAGGGACCAAGGGTGATTTCTTCCTTCTCCGTGTTAACCGTGATTTCTCCTTCGAGAACAAAGTAGTATTTCTCCGCTGGTGTTGCAGAGAATTCAGCCCCGCCGCCGGGGAGGAAGTGGGATAGTCCCACCCAAAACTTCTCAGCGCCTGTTTCCTCTTTACCACTGAGCCTTAGCGCTACCATGTTGAAGTGCTTGGCAGCCTCATAAGGTTTAACATCATCTAAGCGAACTTTTTTCATAAATCCTCCCTATTTTGAAAGAATAAACAGAAAATAAATTATGCCCATGACCTTCGGTAGCCTTCGCTCCCTTTTCCACAAACTACGTGCACGCTTGTTTGCAAAGAGCTGGCTTTACTAAGTCCTTAGGCCCTGATTTGAAATAATAACTATCCTCCGGTTATTGATGTGAAAATAGCTTTAGCCCCTTCGCGAGTCCGCGGAACTTGTAAATCCAGGCCCCTCCTGCACCAGACACCGTAACATAAACCTCATTTGTACCAGGCTTAAAAGCTACGTTGGTCGTACGCAATAACTTTCCTTTGTCTCTGCCCGGCATGAGGACTTGCGCCACAGGAATTCCCCTGTTATTTAAGATAAGGAATCTGCCTTGAAAGATGATGGCTTGATAGACGTTGCCATCAACATCGAGGGCTAGTGAATCACATCCTCCTGGGCCGCCGGTGAATCGGTATGGAATGCCTGCGCCAGCCACTGGATTAATGGTGATACCATCTTTAAGCAACTGGATGCGATGTAGGGCGTTTCGACAGGTTTCGCTTACCCAAAGAATGTTGCCTTTAGGGAAAAGGCCGATACCGTTAGCAGAGGCAAGATTTTGAAATATGGGTTTTATTGTCTTTAAATCGGATGAGTATCTGTATACTCCTCCCTTTGGGTCTGAGACAGTGCCGATGAAATCGGTGACGTATAAGTTCCCTTTAGAGTCAAATACGAGGTCATTGGCTGATTTCGGAAACCCATTATATTTGACCCTTATCTCAGTCATATTGCTTCCGTCAGGGTTGACCGCAACAATTTTGCCGCTCAGGCAGGCAAGGAACAACCTTCCGTCCTTGTGTATGGCGATACCATCGGGCAGTAAGCCATCCTGCTTCAAGACAGTTGATACCTGTTTATCAGGTGTAATCTTTAGGATGCGGTTATCAAAGATTGAACTCACGAAAAGATTGCCGTTCCGGTCGAATGCAGGGCCTTCAAGAAAGAGATCCCCCGGATCCACCTGTAGCCAGGGGTCGGCCTTTATTTTTGGTAGATTCTTCAAGGATGGTGGCAAGGGGACCAGGCTTTTGGATATCGTTGAATCCGCATAGCCGGGAGAATGAAAAAAAGTTAAAACCCCCATAAGGATTAAAGCGATTATAAAATGGCTTTTCATTTCTTTTTCCTCCTCTCTAAAGATTTCGAAAATAAATATATCATTGAGGTGGACCCCAGTGTCAAGACCATTTTTGATTGAGTTTAAGGTGTAATGAGATAGTCGGTGTATATGCTATAATCTATGCAGCCTTTCTAAGATCAAAGATTTCGCTTGGCATGTCGAGACACATTACTTTCCGGAATACCGCACAAGTGGTGGGCCGTTCATCTCAGGTTAACAAGAACATGGCACAACAGGAGGAACCAATAGCATATGGCCCCTAGGGTCAGGGGAGGGCAAGGGAGGCGATTTCAGATACATCCAAGACCTTCATTTTTTCAGCG